>JAKOWJ010000342.1 GCA_029781595.1 Pseudomonadota bacterium
GGCCAGGCGCCGCACCGAGGGCTTGAGCCGGTAGACGTAGTGCGTGGTGCAGCAGTGCGCGCCGCCCGTGAACGCCGAGAAGTGCAGCTGCGGCTGGCCGCTGCCGTCGAGGTCGCGGCCCAGCGAGTGCAGCGTGAAGGACTGCGCGGGCTCGAGGAGGTCCTTGGGACCCGACTGCCAGGCCAGGCGCCCCTTGGCGAACACGGCCACGCGCTCCTGGGCCGCCTTGGGATCCTTCACGCCCTTCACGCGCGCGACGATGGCCTCCCAGTCCTGGAACTGCTTCGACGAGGTGGCCTCCAGGCCTTCCTGCTCCAGCCACTCGGCGCTGCTCGCCGGGCCCGGCGGGGGCTTGGGCGCCTTCGGGGCCGCCACGGCGAGGGCGGCGGCGGCGAGCAGGGCGAGGCTGGCGAGGATGCGGCGCATGTCGGGCTCCCTGGAAACGGTGGCGGAGGGTGTGAGATTCGAACTCACGAACGGGTCTCCCCGTTGCCGGTTTTCAAGACCGGTGCCTTCAACCGCTCGGCCAACCCTCCTGCGGGGCGAAACCTCGCGGGCCGGCCTTTCGGCTCGAGGCGCGCCGGCCGCCCTCCTGCCCCGGATTCTAGTCGATCCGCCTGACGAAGCCCCGCTTTCGTGTCGCCGGCCGCGTCGCCGCCGGACGACGGGCGCCTACGGCCGGACCTCGAACTCGGCGCGGTCCAGCTCGCGTCCCGCGCGATCGACGAGGGCCAGGCGGTGGCGGCCCGGCGCCGGCGCCCACAGGACCGCCTCGCGCGCAGGCACCTCGTGGCCGTCCGGCAGCACCAGGCGCTCGCCCTCGCCCGCGCCCCGCGCGCGCAGCGCGATGCGCTGGCGCGAAGGCGGAATGTCCGGGTCCATCGCGAAGATGGCGCCGTCGACGGGAGACTCCAGGCGCGGGTGGCCGGCCGCGGGCGCGGCCGCCTCCACGACGGTCGTGCGCGTGCCGGCGAGGAACCACTCGTCGCGGTCGGGCTCGCCACCGGCGGCGAAGTGCACGCGCGCGCGCTCCACGCCCGTCGGCGCGCGTGGCTCG
>JAKOWJ010000344.1 GCA_029781595.1 Pseudomonadota bacterium
ACCTGGACGCGCGGGTAGCGGCGCACAACGACGGCAGCGGCGCGCGCTACACCCGGTCGCGGCGGCCGGTGCGCCTCGTCTACTGGGAGAGTGTGCCCGACCGCTCGGCGGCGCTGCGCCGCGAGGCTGCGCTGCGCCGCCTGCCCCGCGCCACCAAGCTGGCGCTCGTGAAACGTGAAACGTGAAACGTAACCAAGCAGACCTCTTCTCACGTTTCACGCGACGAACTTAGCCCTTATGAGTCACTACATCCCCGCCGAGCGCGCCTCGGCCCTCCACATTCTCATGGTCGCGCCGACGAGCTTCTTCGCCGACTACGGCTGCCACGTGCGCATCCTCGAAGAGGCCCGTGTCCTGCAAGCCCTCGGCCAGCGCGTCACCATCGTGACCTACGCTCAGGGCCGTGACCTGCCGGACGTGACCATCCGCCGCACGGCTGCCCTGCCGTGGCACGCCAACTACGAGGTCGGCTCGTCGCGCCACAAGTTCGCTTTCGACGCCTATCTCGGCCCCACAGTGCTGCGCGCCGCCCGCGCCTTGCGGCCCAATGTGATTCACGGCCACCTGCACGAGGGCGCGCTCATCGGCTGGCCCGCTGCGCGGCTGCTCGGCGTGCCCCTCATCTTCGACTACCCGGGATCCATGACCGGCGAGATGCTCGACCACGGCTTCATCCGCGAGGGCGGCGTGGCTCACACGGCGGCGCGCTGGGGCGAGAACCGCATCAACCGCCTGGCCGATGCGGTGGTGACCAGCTCGGAGCGCGCGGCGGGCCAGTACAGCGAGGCTACGGGCGGGCGGCGGGCCAGGGCCATTCCCGACGTGGTCAACCCCCACGCCTTCCATCCCGACTTGTTGACGCCCGACGAGCGCCGCGCCGCCCGCGCCGCCCTGGGCATCCCGCCCGACGCCGAGGTGGTGGTCTACCTGGGGCTGCTGGCCGCGTACCAGGGCACCGACCACCTGCTACGCGCGGCAGCGCGGGTGTGCGCCACCCGGCCCGCCGCCCACTTCCTCGTCATGGGCTACCCGAATGTGGAACGCTACCGCGACCTGGCCGACCGTCTGGGCCTGGCGGGCCGCGTCACTTTCACAGGGCGCGTGCCCTACGAGGATGCGCCGCGCCGCCTCGCGCTGGGTGACGTGGCCGTGGCCCCCAAGCTGTCGAGTACCGAGGGCGCGGGCAAGCTGCTCAACTACATGGCGATGGGTCTGCCGACGGTCGCCTTCGACACCGAGGTGAGCCGTGAATATATGGGCGCTGCCGGGCTGTACGCCGTCCCCGGCGATGACGATGACCTGGCTGACCGCGTTGCCGCCATCCTGAGCGACCCCGACCGCGCTGTCGTGGGCCGTCGCCTCCGTGCCCACGTCACGCG
>JAKOWJ010000349.1 GCA_029781595.1 Pseudomonadota bacterium
CACGGGCGGGGTGAGGAAGAAGAGACTCGCCACGCGCGAGGCCTCGCCGTGGCGGATCAACGTGTAGATCAGGCCGATGGCGCCGGTGGAGAGCACCAGCACCACCCAGCCCAGCGCGAAGAGGAATTGCGGCGTCCACTGCACGGCGCCCGACTCGGTGGCGAGCGCGACGGCGAAGGTGGCGAGTCCCGCGGCCGCGAACTGCACCACGCCGCCGGTGAGCATCGGGATCGCGCCGCAGAAGCGCTTCTGGTAGAGCGTGCCGGCGGTGATGCCCGCGAGCGCGAAGGCGCACGAGGCGTATCCCGCGGCATCTCCTGCCGCCCCGCGCCACTGGCCCGCCACCACCAGCACCACGCCGCCGAACCCGAGCGCGATGCCGGTCCACTGCACGCGCGTGAGCCGCTCGCCCAGGAGCGGCCCCGCGGCCAGGGCCGTGATGACGGGCTGCAGCCCGACGATGAGCGAGACCGCCGCCAGCGGCACGCCGCGCGCCACCGCGCAGAAGACGCCGCCCAGGTAGGCGCCGTGCACCAGCAGGCCCGCCGTCGCGGCGTGCATCGCCTCGCGCGCGTTGCGCGGCCACGCGGCGCGGGTGGCCAGCGCGGCCGCGGCGAGCAGCGTCACCACCGCGAGGTAGCGCCACGACAGGAAGGTGAGCGGCTCGGCGAAGGGCTTGCCCAGGCGGCTACCGATGAAGCCCGTGCTCCACAGGAACACGAACAGGGCGGGCGCCCAGCGGAGCCAGGCGGGGGCGGATGGGGTCACTCGGGATCGGACGGGCGCGGGACCGCCGATTCTACGCGCACCGAAAATCGGGGACGTTTCCCGGTTTCCGAAAATCGGGGACGTTCCCCGATTTCGACGCGAGCGCCGACCGAAATCGGGGAACGTCCCCGATTTTCACTTCTCGAGGGAGGCGAGGAATTCGCGCCGCTCGGCCTCGTCGTCGATGTGGGCGGCGAGCTGGCGGTAGAGGTCCTTGAGGTTGCCGGACTGGCCGGCGGCGTCCTTGATGAGCACGCGGGCCAGGGGCCCGACGAAGGTGGCGAGACGGCGCTCGGCACTCGCCAGCACCTCGGGCGGGAAGGCCTCGCGCGCGGGGGCGGCCGCGGCCGCGGCGGTGCGGGCGGCCGGCGGCGTGGTGGACTCCACGCGGCGCACGCCCGAGAGCTTCGCGAGGAACGCCGTGCGCTCGGCCTCGTCGTCGATGTGCCCGGCCAGCGCGCGCAGGAAGTCGTCCGCGCTCGCCGCCTTCGCCTGCGCGTCGCGCACCAGCATCTTCGCCAGCGGCCCGATGAAGCGCGAGAGCGAGCGCTCGACCTCCAGCACCGTCTCCGGCGGCAGGGCGAGGGCGGGCGCCGGCGGCGGGGCCGCGACCTTCGGCCGCGCGGAGGGGGCTAGCGTGTGCTCCGTGCCGGTGATCGCGCGCGGCGCGGCGATCGCCTTGCCCTGGAAGGCGTGCAGCATCGCGGCGTGGAACTCGCGGGCGCCCTGGAAGCGCTCCTCGGGCCGCTTGGCGAGCGCGCGCGCGGCCACCGCGTCGAAGCCCTTGGGCAGCGAGGGCTGGCGCACCGAGGGCGGGTCCGGCTGCACCTGGAGAACCTTGTGCATGACGGCGGCGGGCGTGTCGGCCATGAAGGGGTTCGCGCCCGTGAGCAGCTCGTAGAGGATCACGCCCGCCGACCACAGGTCGCAGCGCGCGTCGGCCGGCAGGCCCGTGAGCTGCTCGGGGGCCATGTGCGTGGGCGTGCCCACCACGGTGCCCACCTGCGTGAGGCTGGAGCTCTCGATGCGGGCGATGCCGAAGTCCATCACCTTGAGCTTCATGCCGTCCAGCACCATGAGGTTCGCGGGCTTGATGTCGCGGTGGATCACGCCCTGGCGGTGCGAGTAGTCCAGCGCCACCAGCAACTGCTTCATCAGCTCGAAGACGTCGATGAGGTCGAAGCGGGCGCCGCTGCGGAACCACTGCCGCAGCTCCTTGCCCTCCACGTACTCCATCACGATGTAGGCGCCGCCCTCGTCCTCGCCGTACTCGTAGACGGAGACGATGCCCGGGTGGTTGAGCCGGCCGCCGGCCTGCGCCTCGCGCTTGAAGCGCGCCACGGCCTCCTCGGCCTGGGCCGCCTCCAGGTATTCGCGCAGGATCGTCTTGATGGCCACCCGGCGCTCGATCACCGGGTCGAAGCCCTCGTACACGGTGCCCATCGCCCCCTTGCCCAGGGCGCGGCGGACCTCGTACTTGCCGATGCGCGGCGGCAGCGCGGACATCGCGGGCCTATTTCTCGATGAGCTTGAGCGCCTTCTGAAGGCTGCGCCGCATGCGGTTGAAGGAGGTGCCCAGGGCGGCGATCTCGTCCTTGCCCTTGCTGGAGAACTCCGCGACGTCGAAGTCGCCGGTGGAGACGCGGTCGGCGTCGGCGGCCATGCGCGCGATGGGCCGGATGATCATCGATGAGAGCATGAGGTTCAGCACCACGAAGGCCACCACGAAGATGGCGCCGAGCGAGAGCAGGAAGGTGCGGAAGGCACGGTCGGCGTTGGCCACCGCCAGGGACATCGGCACCGAGACCACCTGCGCGCCGATCACCTCCTGGTGCTTCCAGCCGAAGCCGTTGTCGCGGCCGTAGAGCGCGACCATGGGCGCGGGCGCCGCGTCGGGCACGGAGTGGCAGGCGAGGCAGGCCGGGTCCTTGATCTGGATGGGGCGCGCGAGGTAGAGCATGCGGCCCGAGGGCGTGGCGCGCTCGCCCATGATGTCGCCGCGCGCGGCGTCGGCGCGGAAGGCGTTGACGATGTCCGCCTCCCACTCCACGGCGCGGTCGCGCGGGTTGGTCGGGTTGAGCGTGGCCTCCTTGTAGGTGAAGTCCGGGTACTTGTGGCGCAGCGCGTTGAAGATCTCCGTGGCCGAGTACGCCGGCACCGACTGCGGCAGGAACACCTCGCGCAGCTTCTCCTCGAGGTTGGGCTTGATCTGCTTGACGGTGTAGCCGCGGATGGAGAGCGCCGCCTCCATCATGAGGCCGGCGTTGCGCAGCACCTCGTCCTTGGCGTTGTCCTGCAGCAACCGGTAGGAGACGGCGGCCGAGACCGCCATGCCGGCGGCGAACACGAGCACGAGGACGATGTTGAACTTGAGCCTGAGACCCATGGCTTCTTCCCCTTGTTGTGGTTGTCCCCCGCCGGCCCTCGTGGGGCCGGGGTCCCCCGTTTACGCGGCATACTACCCGCCGGATTCACTTCCCGCCGCCCGCCGTGAACCTCGCCCTCTGGCTTGCCCGCCACGCCCGCACCGATCCCGACCGGGTGGCCGTCTTCCGCGGCGCCGCGCCTCGCGCGAGCTTCCGGGAGCTGGCGGCGTCCGTCGCCTCGCTCGCGGGCGGGATGCGCGGCGCGCTGGGCCTGGCGCCGGGCGATCGCGTGGCCCTGGTGATGGCCAACTCGGCGGCGTACGTGGAGGTCCTGCTCGCGGCGTGGTGGGCGGGGCTCGCGGCGGTGCCCGTCAACGCGAAGCTCCACCCGCGCGAGGTGGCCTTCATCCTGGAGAATTCGGGCGCGAAGGCGGCTTTCGTGACGCCGGACTGGGAGGCCGGCGTGGCGGAGGCGGCCGCGGGCCTGGCCCCGCCGCCGGCGGTGGTGGTGGCCGGCTCGCCCGCGTACCGCCGGCTCCACGCGGAGGCGATCGCGCTCGAGCCGGTGCCGGACGAGGCCCTCGCCTGGCTCTTCTACACCAGCGGCACCACCGGCCGGCCCAAGGGCGCGAGGCTCTCGCACGCGAACCTGCGCGCCATGGCGCAGGGCTACCTCACCGACGTGGACACCGTGGGGCCGCAGGACTGCCTGCTGCACGCGGCGCCCATGTCGCACGGCTCGGGGCTCTACCTCGTGCCCTACCTCCTCGCGGGCGCCGCGCAGGTGGTGCCGGAGTCGGGAGGCTTCGACGCGGCCGAGGTCTTCGAGCTCCTGCGCGCGCACCGCGGCGTGGGGATGTTCGCCGCGCCGACCATCGTGCGGCGCATGGTCGAGCACGCCGCCTCGCGCTCGCCGCCGCTGGAGGGGCTGCGCACGCTCGTGTACGGCGGGGGCCCGATGTACGTCGCGGACCTGCTGCGCGCGCTCGACGTGATGGGGCCGCGCTTCGCGCAGATCTACGGGCAGGGCGAGACGCCGATGACCATCACCGTGCTCGCCAGGCGCTTCGTGAACGACCGCGCGCACCCGCGCCACCTCGCGCGCATCGCCTCCGTGGGGGTGCCGCAGAGCGGCGCGGAGGTGGTCGTGCGCGACGCCGACGGGCGGGACCTGCCCGCGGGAGAGGTGGGCGAGATCTGCGTGCGCGGCCCCGCGGTGATGTCGGGCTACTGGGAGAACCCGCAGGCCACCGCGGCGGCGCTGCGGGGCGGCTGGCTGTGGACGGGCGACCTCGGCGCGTTCGACGAGGAAGGCTTCCTCACCCTCAAGGACCGCAGCAAGGACCTCATCATCAGCGGCGGCTCCAACGTCTACCCGCGCGAGGTGGAGGAGGCGCTGCTCACGCACCCGGGCGTGGCCGAGGCCGCCGTCGTCGGCCGTCCCGACCCCGAGTGGGGAGAGGCGGTGGTGGCGTTCGTGGTCGCGCGCGCGCCCGCGCCGTCGGCCGCGGAGCTGGACGCCCACTGCCTCGCGGCCATCGCGCGCTTCAAGCGGCCCAGGGAATACCGCTTCGTCGCCGAGCTGCCCAAGAACCACTACGGCAAGGTGCTCAAGACCTCGCTGCGCGCGCTGCTTTGAAAATCGGGGACGCTCCCCGATTTTTCGCCTGGTGAAAAACCGGGGAGCGTCCCCGATTTGCAGGCACCGGGGAATGTCTCCGGTTTTCTAGCGGGAGGTGTTGGCGACCAGCGGCTTCACGTCCGCCTGCGGCGCGTGGCAGGCGGTGCAGTTCCAGCGCCGGCCGGTGACGGAGGGCGGGTCGCCCTGCGCCACGTGCGAGGCGGGCACGGGCGGGGCGCCCTTCACCTTCTTCCCGGTGGGCGTGTGGCAGCGCGTGCAGTTGTTCTTCTCCGCCGTGATGGGCAGGTCGTCGTCGATCGTGTGCGGGATCATCACGGGCATGCCCGAGCCCTCCAGCGGCCGCGTGGTGGCGATGCCGTCCTGGTACTCGAACGGGGCGGGCCGGGCGGTCTCGAAGACGCTGCCCTTGTTGAGGCTGAACTGCCTGTCGTCCACCGCGCCCGGCTTGTCCTGGGCCGTGGCGACGAGGGCGAGGATCGCGAACGGGAAGGCTGCGAGAAGGCGTTTCATGGCGTCGTTCCTTCGGTCGGGGTTCCGGTGGCGGCCGGCGCCGAGGTCGGCGTCGGCGGGGTGGGGATGGCCGCGCGAAGCGCGAGGCGCAGGCTCGATTCGGGGCACACGGCCACGCAGGCCGCGCAGTTGGTGCACTCGCCGCTCGCGACCATGCCGGCGCGGGCGGCCTCGTTGAAGTGGAGCACGCGCGGCTCCGGGCAGGCCTTGAGGCAGTCGCCGCAGCGCGTGCACGATGCGTCGTCGAAGGCCACGCGCACCTGCGCGCCGCGGCCCACCACGGCCCAGAAGGCGCCCAGCGGGCACAGGTGCCCGCACCAGCCGTGCCGGAGCACGAAGGCGTCGAAGAGGAACACGCCCGCGAGCGAGGTGAGGCCCAGGCCCGCGCCGTAGACGATCTCGCGGTGGAGCATGGCGATGGGGCTCACCCACTCGAACGCAGCCACGCCCGCGACCGCGGAGAGCACGAGCGCGAGCCCCAGCACGGCGTAGCGCACGCCGGGCGGGATGGCGAAGACGTCGCGCACCGCGAGGCGCAGGCGCACCCAGCGCGCGGCATCCGTCACCGCGTTCATCGGGCACACCCACGCGCAGAACACGCGCCCGCCCAGCAGGAAGTAGACGGCGAGGACGATCGCGGCGCCCAGCAGCGCCTCGCCGGCGAGCGCGTGCCGCGTGAAGAGCACCTGCAGCACGGCGAACGGATCGGCCAGGGGCACGGCGCCGGCGAACTTCGCCGCCGAGAGGTTGCCGGCCAGCAGCGGCTGCCCCGCCACCTTCCAGCCCCAGTGCGCGGTGCCGAAGAAGGCGACGAGCACCAGCGCCTGCACGAGCCGGCGTGCGAGCAGGTACCGGCGCGCGTGCAGGCGGCCGGCGAAGGTGCCCGGCATCTCGAAGTGGCGCACGGGCCGCGCGGGCGCGCTCACGGCGGGCTCCCCGAGTTGAAGTAGTCGAGGCCCGGCGCGTTGCCGGGCTTCCCGGGCGGCGCGGGGGCAGGCTTCGGGGCGGACGGCGGTGGCTCGGGCGAAGCCTCCACGGGTGCGGCCTCGGGCTTCCACGACATGCGGAAGTGCTCGCCGACGTGGCCCTGCACCAGCGAGGGCTGGACGATGCGCACGCTCGCCACCGCCGTCGGGCAGGCGCGCTCGCACAGGCCGCAGCCCGTGCACGCTTCGGAGTGCACCACCGGCACGAAGACCGCGTGCTTCGAGAGCTTGCGCGGGTGCGGGTCGATGGTGATCGCCTTGCCCGAGAGCGGGCAGACGCGGTAGCAGACCTCGCAGCGCAGGCCGTTCCACGACAGGCAGTTCTCCGCGTCGATCACCGCGAGGCCCATGCGCGAGGCGTTGATGTCCTTCATCTCCCGGTCGAGGGCGCCCGTGGGGCAGGCCTTCGCGCACGGGATGTCCGGGCACAGGCGGCAGGGCTCCTCGCGGGCCACGAAGTGAGGCGTGCCGAGCGGAATGCCGGTGGCCGCGGGCGCGAGGCGCAGCGTGCCGTAGGGGCAGGCCACCACGCACGCGCCGCACTTCACGCAGGCGGCGGCGAAGTCGCGCTCGGCCAGAGCCCCCGGCGGGCGCAGCGCGAAGGGCACCGCGTGCACCTGCTGCACGAGGAGGGCGTTCCACGCCACGCCCCCGCACGCGGCCGCCGCGACGCCCTGCACCGCGTGCGCGAGGAACTTCCGGCGCTCGCCGCCTTGGCCCATGATCGCCGCCCGCCGCCCGGATGCGCCCTCAGGCCTTGGTCACCCTCACCGCGCACTTCTTGAAGTCGGTCTCGCGCGAGATGGGGTCCACGGCGTCCAGGACGAGCTTGTTGACGAGCAGCGACTCGTCGAAGAAGGCGGCGAACACGGAGCCGCGCGGCATCTGGTTGCGGCCCTTGGTGTCCACCACCATGCGGATCTTGCCGCGGCGCGATTCGATCCAGGCGGTGTCGTTGCGCTTCAGGCCCCGCTTTTCGGCATCCTTCGGGTGCATGTAGAGCACCGCCGAGGGCGCGGCGCGGTTGAGCTCGGGCACGCGCCGGGTCATGGAGCCGGTGTGCCAGTGCTCGAGGATGCGGCCCGTGCACAGCCACAGGTCGTAGTCCTTGTCCGGTTGCTCCACGGGCGCGGCGTAGGGCCGGAAGAAGATCTTGGCCTTGCCGGGAAGCGGCACGGGCTTGGGATCGGTCACGCCGTCGAGGGTGCCGGTGGGGATGGCCTTGAACGCGCCGCCGTAGAAGTTGAAGCCCTCGCCCGCCTTCACGTACGGGTCCTGGCCCTCCACGAAGCGGTACTTGGTCTCCTTGCCGTCCACGACCGGCCAGCGAAGGCCCCGCACGTCGTCGCGGAAGTAAAGGTCGAAGGGCGCGAGGTCGTGGTGGTGGCCGCGGCCGAACTGCGCGTACTCCTCGAAGAGGGCCTTCTCGACGAACCAGCTCTCGCCCAGCGCCTTCACGGTGGCGTTGCCGTGGCCCTTGGCGACCGGGTCGGGCCATGCCACCTTGCGGTTCTCCGGCGTGGCGAAGAGCACCTCGTAGAGGTTCTGCTCCGGCGAGTAGCCCATGGCCTTCGCCGCGGCCAGCACGTCCGGCAGCCTGCCCTCGGGGAAGGCCGGGTCCTTCAGGCCCGGCAGGGGCTTCTCGCCCCAGACGTCGGCCAGGCGGAAGCGCTTGGCGAACTCGAGCATCATCCAGACGTCGGTCTTCGCCTCGCCGGGCGCCTCCACCTGCTGGCGCCACATCTGCGTGCGCCGCTCGGCATTGCCGTAGGCGCCCCACTTCTCGTAGATCATGGCCGCGGGCAACACGAGGTCGGCCACCTTGCCCGAGAGCGTGGGATAGCAGTCCGCCACGACGATGAAGTTGTCCATCTCGCGCGCGGCCTTCAGCCAGTGGTTGGCGTTGGGCGAGGACTGGAAGGGGTTGGTCACCTGCACCCACAGGAACTTGACGCCCCCGTCCTCGAGGTCGCGCAGGATGCCCATGATGTCGCTGCCCGGCTTCGGGTTGAGCGTCTTCGGCGGCAGCTTCCAGCCCTTCTCGGTGATCTCGCGGTGCTTCGGGTTGTTCACCACCATGTCGGCGGGCAGGCGGTGCGCGAAGGTGCCGACCTCGCGCGCGGTGCCGCAGGCCGAGGGCTGGCCGGTGAGGGAGAAGGCGCCATTGCCGGGCGTGCCGTGCTTGCCGAGCAGCAGGTGGATCATGTAGTTCTGCTCGTTCACCCACACGCCGCGCTGGTGCTGGTTGAAGCCCATGGTCCAGAAGGACATCGTGTTGCGCTTCATGTCCGCGTAGAGGTCCGCGAGGGCGACGAGCTTCGCCTTGAACGCCTCCATCGGCTCGTCCGGGTCGCCCTTGGCCACCTTCGCCGCGTAGTCCAGCGTGTAGGGCTCCAGGCCCCGCTTGAACTCCTCCAGCGTGATCTGCCAGTGCGCGCCGGCGCTGGCGCGGCTCTTCTGCGCGACCTTCTCGCCGGCCTTGCGGCGCTGGCCGATGGCCTCGGCCTCGTCCAGCGTGTTCTCGAGTTCCTTGGCCTGGATGTCCTTCTCGGCGTCGTAGGCGAATTTCGAGGTCGGGCGCATGCCGTAGCCGATGTCCGTCGGGCCGGTGGCGAAGATGCAGTGCTTCTTCACGAAATCCCAGTTGACGGCGTTGCGGGCGAGCAGCTCGCGGGCGAGGTAATTCTGAACCGCGAGGTCGCCGGAGGGCGCGATCACGATCTCCAGGTCCGCGAGGTCGGAGCTCATGTTGCGATAGGTGGTGATGTTCACCACCTTGGTGGACTTGGCCGCCAGGCGCCGGTCGGTGATGCGCGACCAGAGGATGGGGTGCGCCTCGGCCATGTTGGCGCCCCACAGCACGACGGAGTCGGCGAGCTCGATGTCGTCGTAGACGTTGGCCGGCTCGTCGATGCCGAAGACCTGCAGGAAGGCCGCCACGGCGCTCGCCATGCAGTGGCGCGCGTTCGGGTCGATGTTGTTGGAGCGGAAGCCCGCCTTCATGAGCTTGGCAGCGACGTAGCCCTCCTGGATCGTGTACTGCCCCGAGCCGATGATGGCCACGCCCGCCGGGCCCTTCTCGGCGTAGGCCTTGCGGAACTGGCGCTCCATCTCGTCGAAGGCCGCCTGCCAGCTCACCGGCACGAACGGCCCTTTCTTGTCGAACTTGCCGTCCTTCATGCGCATGAGGGGCTGCGTGAGGCGGTCGGCGCCGTAGAGGATCTTGCCGTTGAAGTAGCCCTTGATGCAGTTCAGGCCCCGGTTCACCGGCGCGGCGGGGTCGCCCTTGGTGGCGACGATCTTCCCGCCTGCCGTGGCCACCTGTATTCCGCAGCCGGTGCCGCAGAACCGGCACACGGCCTTGTCCCAGGCCCAGCCGGCCTCGGCCGTCTTCGCCTGGGCCAGCACGGCCTTGCTCACGGGCAGGCCCACGGTCGCGGCGGCGGAGGCGGCGACGCTCGACTTGAGGAAAGCTCGGCGCGTGAGGCTGGTCATGACTCTTCTCCCTCGGGTGCGAAATAGTGGTAGACCATCTCCGCGAGGCGCACGTGGGGCCTCGCCTTGATGGCGACGAGCCCGGCCATCTCGGCCTCCACGCCGTCGGCTTCCTGCACGACGATGAGGCGGCCCGTGGCGGGGTCGACGTGATGGACCTCGACGCCCGGGAGCGTCGAGAGATCGGTGATGGCGGCGTCGAGCCGCGCGGGCGGGACGACGACGAGGATGCCGGAGAGGTTCATCGGGGCGGCGGACGGGGCGTGTCGTCCGGGGGACGGGACTGCCACCCATTGCATACCCCCCGGCGCGCGGCCGGTTGACCCCAATCAAAGCTGCCGAAAATATACGACTTTGGGGTCACGAAAAACGGGGACGTTCCCCGGTTTTTCGCCAGACGAAATACCGGGGAGCGTCCCCGTTTTCGGGAAACCGGGGAGCGTCCCCGGTTTTCGGGCGGCTAGCCGGAGCGGCCGGCGCCGCGCGGCAGCAGGCTGATGCGCTCGCGCACCTCGCGCGCGCCGGGCACGTTCTCGGCGGCGGCGCACATAGCGCCCTTCTCGTCCTCGGTGTAGGCCACGCCCCAGAGGTGCACCACGCCGTCGTTCACGACGACGTTCACGTAGAGGGTGCGCGCGCCCGTCCCGCGCAGCGCCTCGAGCACGGCCTCGCGCAGCTGGCGGTCGTCGCCGATGGGCTTGGCCGTGCGCGACTGCGCGACGAACGCCTGCAGCAGGTTCGCGCGGCTCACGATGCCCACCACCTTGCCGCCGGCGACGACGGGCACGCGCTTGATGCGGTGGCGCTCGAGGATGTCGGCGATCTCGTCCAGGGGCGTGTCCTCGTCCACGCTCACCACGTGCTTGCTCATCACGTCGCGCGCGTGCAGGCCGTGAGACTTGAGGTAGTCGCGGGCCTCGTCCTGCGGGTCGGAGATGAGCGTGAGCCACCAGGAGTGGTGGCGCTCGGTGCCCGACTCCTGCCGGCGCATGAGGTCGCCCTCGCTCACCACGCCGACGAGGTGCCCGGCCTCGTCCACGACGGGCGCGGCGCTGATGTGCCGCTCCAGCAGGAGCTTGGCGACCTCCATCACCGAGGTATCCGGGCTCACCGTGAGCACGGGGCTGGTCATGACGTCCTTGGCTAGCATGCTTGCGATCCTCCGGGGGTGTTCAGGGGGTGCGGCCGGCGGCCGCGTCGGCGCGGATGAGGTCCGCGGCCCGCTCGGCGATCATCGCCACGGGCGCGTTGGTGTTGCCGGAAACGAGGGTGGGCATGATGGAGCAGTCGACGACGCGCAGGCCGGCCACGCCGTGCACCCGCAACGCCGAATCTACCACCGCCGCGGCGTCGTCGCCCATGCGGCAGGTTCCCGAGGGGTGGAAGATCGTGGCGCCGCTCGCGCGGCACCAGGCGAGGATCTCCTCGTCGCTGGCCGCGCCCGGCCCGGGCCTGTACTCCTCCTTCACGTAGGGCGCGACCGCGGGCGTGGCGGCGAGCCGGCGCGCGAACTTCACCGACTCGACGGCGCAGCGCCGGTCCTCCTCCGCGGAGAGGTAGTTGGGCACCATCGCCGGGGCCTCGAACGGGTCCGCGCTGCGGATGCGCACGTGCCCGCGCGAGCCCGGCCGCAGCTGGCAGACGCTGAGCGTGAAGCCGGAGAAGGGGTGGGGCTTGGCCCCGGCCAGGTCCGCCGAGAGCGTGGCGATGTGGAACTGGATGTCCGGCCGCGCGGACTCCGGCAGCACCCTCGTGAAGAGCCCGCCCTGGTTGATGCCGATGGCGAGCGGCCCGCGCCGCCACAGCAGCCACTGCAGGCCGATCTTCGCCGAGCGCCACCACGAGGCGAGGTCGTCGTTGGTGGTGATGGGCTTCGTGCACTTGAAGACCAGGCGCAGCTGCAGGTGGTCCTGCAGGTTCTCGCCCACGCCGGAGCGGTCCGCGACGACCGGGATGCCGTGCGCGGCCAGGAGCGGGGCGGGCCCCACGCCCGAGAGCTGCAGCAGCTGCGGGCTCTGCAGCGCCCCGGCGGCCAGGATCACCTCGCGCGCGGCGCGCGCCTCGATCGAGCGACCGTGCTGCCGGTAGCGCACGCCCGTGGCGCGCGTGCCCTCGAAGAGCACCTTCTCGGCGTGGGCGCCGGTCTCCACACGGAGGTTCGCGCGGCCCTTCGCCGGCCGCAGGTAGGCCACCGAGGTGCTCGATCGCCAGCCGTTTCGCGTGAAGAGCTGGTAGTAGCCCACGCCCTCCTGCCGCGCGCCGTTGAAGTCGTCGTTGCGCGGCACGCCCAGGGAACCGGCGCCCTCGATGATGGCGTCGATGAGCTCGTGCCGGCCCGGGATGTCCGAGCAGGAGACGGGCCCGTCCGCCCCGTGCCACTCGGACGCGCCGCGCGAGTTCGCCTCCAGCCGCCGGAAGTAGGGCAGCACGTCCTTCCACGCCCAGCCGTCGTTGCCGAGAGCGGCCCAGTGGTCGTAGTCCTCGTGCTGGCCGCGGATGTAGATGAGGCCGTTGATGGACGAGGAGCCGCCGAGGCAGCGGCCGCGCGGCCAGTAGATGCGCCGGCCGTTCATCCCCGGGTCGGGCTCCGTCTCGAAGCGCCAGTTGTACACCGGGTGGAACATCGTCTTGCCGTACCCGATGGGGATGTGGATCCAGAGGTAGTCGTCCTTCGGGCCGGCCTCGAGGAGCAGCACCGAGTGGCGCCCGCCCTCGGACAGGCGCGCGGCCAGGACGCACCCGGCCGTGCCGCCGCCGACGACGACGTAGTCGTGCGTGGAGGTTTCCGCCATCTTCTTCTTCGTCAGTGCCTGCGCCGGGCGCCTCGCCCGCCTACTTTCCGTAAATGTAGGTGGGCAGCCACAGCGCGATCTCGGGGAAAATGATGATCATGATGAGGCCCAGCAGCTGCAGGCCCATGAACTGCATCATGCCCTTGTAGATGTCCGAGAGCTCCCACTGCGGCACCACGCCCTTGAGGAAGTAGGCCGACATCGCCACCGGTGGCGAGAGCCACGCCGTCTGCAGGTTCACGGCGACGAGGATCCCGAACCACGCCATGTCGAAGCCCAGCTTCTGCACCAGCGGGATGAGGAAGGGCACCACGATGAGGACGATGGGCACCCACTCCAGCGGCCAGCCCAGCACGAAGATGAGCGCCATGATGACGCCCAGCGTGAGGTAGCGGTTCATCTCCAGCGACAGGAGCGCCTCGGTGAGCATCGTGGGCGTGCCCAGGCGCGCGAACACCGCGCCGAAGAAGTTGGAGGCCGCCACGAGGAACAGGATCAGCACCGAGATCTCCAGGGTGCGGATGAGCGAGTCCTTGAGGTTGGCCACCGTGAGGCGCCCGTAGGCCGCGGTGAGCAGCACCGAGCCGGCCGCCCCGCACGCCGCGCCCTCGGTGGGCGTGGCGAAGCCGAAGACGATGCTGCCCAGGGCCGAGAGCACCAGAACCGCCGGCGGCACCAGGCCCAGGAAGAACTGCTTCCAGATTTCGCCCATGTTCGCCGGGTGCTCCTCGGGCGGCAGCGGCGGCCCGAGCGACGGGTTGAACATGCAGCGGATCATCGCGTAGGCGGTGAAGAGCAGGGCGAGCAGGATCCCCGGCACGATCGCCGCGGCGAAGAGCGTGGTCACGGGCACCTCCAGCACCGGCCCCATCACCACCAGCATGATGGACGGCGGGATGAGGATGCCGAGCGTGCCGCCCGCGGCGATGAGGCCCGAGGAGAGCTTCACGTCGTAGCCCGAGCGCGTCATGGACTTGCCGGCCATGATGCCCAGGATGGTGACCGAGGCGCCCACGATGCCGGTGGCGGCGGCGAAGATGGTCGCCACGAACATCACGGCCAGGTAGAGCGAGCCGCGCACGCGCGCCAGGATCTTCTGAACCGCGTCGAACAGGCGCTCCATGAGGTTCGCCTGCTCCATCATGATGCCCATGAAGACGAAGAGCGGCACCGCCGCCAGCGTCTGCTCCATCATCGACGCGTTGAACTGCAACGTCATGAGGTAGAAGACGAGGTTGCCGAAGCCCCAGTAGCCGAACACCAGGCCCAGGAAGAGCAGGATGAAGGAGATGGGGAAGCCGACGAAGATGCAGACGAGCATCGCCCCGATCATGAGAACGCCGATCATCTCCGGGCTCATTGCGGCCACCTCCCGGAACGCGCGGCGTGCAGGCTCTTCAGCAGTTCCGAGACGCCCTGCACGATGAGGAAGACGATGGCGATGGGCAGGCAGCTCTTGATGGGGCCCAGGAGCGGCATCCACGCCGTGTCCATGCCGCGCTCGCCCTCGGAGACGGCCTTCCACGCCCAGCCGGAGGCCACCCACAGGAACACCGCCATGGAGGGAAAGTAGAAGACCAGGTACAGGGCGGAATCGACCTTGCCCTGCGTCTTCACCGACCAGTTGCGGTAGAGGAAGTCGGAGCGGATGTGCACGCCCTTGGAGAGCGCGTAGCCGGCGCCCAGCACGAAGAGCGCGCCGTAGAGCATGCGGCTGATGTCGTACGCCCAGGCCGTGGGCGCGGTGAAGGCGTAGCGCGCCACCACCTCGTAGACCATGGCGACCATGAGCGGCAGGGTGAGCCAGCTCACGAGGCGGCCGACCCACAGGCTGAAGGTGTCGATGGCGACGATGGTGCTCGACATCCAGCCCGGCATGTCGTCCGGCAGCCCGGCGGCGGGGTCCGCGCGCCGGCCGGCGATCATCTCGTCGGTGAGTTCGGGGGTCTCGGACATGGGCGTGCTCTCTCCTCGCAGCGGGCGTTTCGCGCCTCGTGGGGTCGCGCGCCGTCCGGCGCGGTCCCTGGCGGGACCGCGCCGGCGGCACGGCGGGTTTTCGGGTGGGGCGCCGCGCCGGTCAGGCGGCGCCCCGGCCGGCGGCTACTTCTTGTGGTGCTTGGCCAGCTCGGCGGCGTAGGCCTCGCCCAGCGCCGCGTTGGACTTCTGAGCGGCAGCCCAGACCGGGATCGCCGTGGCCGCGAAGGCCTTCTGGCTGTCCCAGACCTTCTTGAAGAAAGCGTTCTCGGCGGCGTTCTTCTCGAAGTTCTTGAGGGCGGCGGCGGAGTACTCCTTGAAGTACTCGGGCGGCGTGTCGTGCAGCTGCACGCCGTACTTCTCGGTGAGCTCCTTGAGCGCCTTGCCGTTCTCGTTGATGCGGTAGGCCACGGCCTTCATGAGGGAGGCGTTGGCGCTGACCTCGATGGCCTTCTGCTGGCCGGGCGAGAGCTTCTTCCACACGTCGCCGTTGATGTAGAGGTCGGCGTTCACGACCACCTGGTGCAGGCCCTGCAGGTAGTAGTGCTTGAGCACCTTCTGGAAGCCGAAGGTCATGTCCGGCTTCGGGCAGCACCACTCGGCCGCGTCGATCACGCCCTTCTCGAGCGCGGGCAGGATGTCGCCGCCGCCCATGGCCACGGAGGCCACGCCGATGTCCTTGTAGATCTGGCCGGGGATGCCGGGGGGCGTGCGGAAGCGCAGCTTGCGGAAGTCGGCCATGTTGTTGATGGGCTTCTTGAACCAGCCGAGAGCCTCGGGGCCGACCGGCTGCAGGATGAAGCCCTTCACGTTGACCTTCATCTCCTTCCAGAGCTGGTCGTAGAGCTGCTGGCCGCCGCCGTAGAGGTACCAGGAGACCCACGCGAAGTTGTCCAGGCCCACGCCGGAGCCCGCGGCGGGCGAGCCGAAGAGCGTGGCGGCGGGGTGCTTGCCGGACCAGTAGTGCGTCCAGGCGAAGCCGCCCTCGATGAGGCCCTTGTCCACGGCGTCCAGCGTGTCGTTCACCGCCACGACCGCGCCGGCGGGCAGCACCTCGAACTGGACCGTGTTGTTGGTGAGGCTCGCGACGTCGGCCGCGAAGTCCTTGAGCATCGTCACCTCGTCCGCGGTGGTCGGGATGACGGACTGCACGCGGATCTTGACCGTCTTGTCGGCGGCGAGCGCGAACGCCGGCGCCAGCGCGAGGGCCGCGGCGGCGAGGGCCGCGGGGAACGGATTCCAGCGGGATTGGGCCATCGGACATTCCTCCTCATGGGGCGGCCGTGGGTCGGGCGGCACGCCGATTGGTATGGTCCCGCCAGGGCTGGCGGGCGGGCGCTCAGGGCTTCCCTCCCCGGCTCCGATGAAAGCGCTTGCAGGCAAGGGTATGCAGGGCGGCGCCCTGCGTCAATGTGCGGCGCAGCATGGGAGTATGACAAGCGCTTGCAGGGTGGTGATAGAGTCCGCGCATGCCCGCCAAGCCCAGCCCCCGCCTCGCCGACGTGGCGCGCGCCGCGGGCGTGTCGCTCGCCACCGCCTCGCGCGCGCTGTCGGAACCGGACATGGTGCGCGAGGACACGCGCTCGCGCGTGCAGGAGGCCGTCGCCATGCTGGGATACGTGCCGCACGGCGCGGCGCGCGCCCTGGCCACGCGGCGCACGCGCACCATCGGCGCGGTCTTCCCGCCGGTGGACAATCCCATCTTCGCGGGCGCCACGCACGCGCTGGCGCAGGAGCTGGCCGGGGCAGGCTACACGCTGCTGCTGGCGAGCCACGACTACGACGCGGACGCGGAGCTCGCCGCCACGCGCGCCCTGGTGGAGCGCGGCGCCGACGGCATGGTGCTCGTGGGACTGGACCACAGGCCCGAGACGCTGGCCCTGCTCGAGCGCGCGGGCGTGCCCTACGAGATCACCTGGGCGCTCGACCCTGGCGCCATGATCCACTGCGTGGGCATCTCGCACCGCTCGGCCTCGATCCGCGTGACGCAGCACCTGCTGGACCTCGGGCACCGCGAGATCGCCGTCATCGCGGGCGACACGCGCGGCAACGACCGCGCGCGCGAGCGCCTGGCGGGAGTGAAGGACGCGCTGGCCGCGCGCGGGCTCAGGCTGCCGGCCAGGCGCGTGATCGAGATGCCGTTCTCCGTGGCCAACGGCCGCAAGGGCTTCGCGACGCTGCTCAAGCGCGCGCCGGGCTTCACGGCCGTGATCGGCGGCAACGACCCGCTCGCCATCGGGGCCTTCCTCGAGGCGCAGGCGCGCGGCATCGACGTGCCGGGCCGGCTCTCGATCACTGGGTTCGACGACATCGAGCTGGCGGGCGAGCTGCCGCCGGGGCTCACCACCGTGCGCGTGCCCTCCGCGGAGATCGGGCGGGAGGCGGGCAAGCGGCTGCTGGCGCGCCTTGCGGGCAAGGCGGTGCCGGTGATCAGGGAGATGGCGGCGCCGCTGATCGTTCGGGGGACGACGGGGCCGGTAGCGGGAAAGTAGTCGGGCGCCTTCGGTAGGTCAGCGTGACGCCGCCTGGCGGCCCGCGAGCGAGCCCCGAAGATCGTCCACCCTCGCACGGTGCGCCACCGCCGCCCCCGCCAGGTTCGACTCCACCGCGTGCAGTTCCAGCTCGCACCCTGAAGCGTCGCCGTCCTGCAGCAGGCACTCCGCCAGCCGCAGTCTCGTCTCGGCCTCTCCGACGGGTGAACCCACTTCCCGCCAGTGCCGCACGGCCTCCCGCAGTTTGCGCGCAGCCAGCGCGAGATCGCCGTCGGCGATCGCCACCTCGGCCTGCGCGTGGCAGTGCATCGCCCTGAGCGCTTCCGTCGCCAGCATCTGCGGGTCGGTGGCCAGCACGCGCAGCGCCTCGCGACCGCGCTCGACGTCGCCCGCCGAGACCGCCGCCCGGGCCAGCAGGCACAGCAGCAGCCCGCGGCGCTCGCGTTGCGACCAGTCGCCTTCCTCGAGCGCGCGCTCCAGCCCGCGCTGCGCGAGCGCCGGCCGCCCCGTGAGCAGGTGCAGCCTCGCGAGCCCCGGCTGCGGGTCCCAGCCCAGTGCGTGCGCCTGGCGGTAGGAGGCCTCCGCCGCCGCGAAGTCGCCCATGCTGAGCTGCACGTCGCCGATCACGCAGTGCGCGTCGCCCTCGGCCCACGGCGCCACGCGCGAGAGCAGGTCGGCGGCCGCGCGCCCCTCGGCCACCGCGCGGTCCAGCTCTCCCTGCACGCCGAGCACCGCGGCGCGGTGCAGCTGGCAGGTGCCGGGAAAGGCGGGCATGCGGCTCGAGCGGCTCCAGTCCTCGAACGCGTCGGCGAACTGCGCGGCGCGCAGCCAGTCGCACCGGAAGCGCGCGGCGTAGATGGCCGAGCACATCGTCCAGCCCGCCACCCACGGGCGCACGGCGCCCAGGCGCGTGAGGGCCACCGCCTCCTCGTGCTGCGCGGTGCCCTCGTCGATCCGGCCCGTCGCCATCAGCGCGTGGCCGCGGTAGACGAGCCCCAGGCACTCCACGTCGGGGTCGCGCAGCATGCGGCCCAGCGTGCAGGCCTCGTCGGCGAGCGCGAGGGCCGCGGCCGGGTCGCCGGAGGAGAGCGCGAGGCGGCTCGCCATCCACGCGTAGTGCCCGCGCTCCTGCGTGGCCTCGCGGCCCTCCAGGTAGCGCGCGGCCCGCTGCAGGAGGCCGCGGGCCATCACGCCCTCGCGGTTGTCCATGCGGATCTGCACCACGAGCAGCGTCGCGCGCGCGGCGCCCAGGACGTCGCCCGCGCCGTCGCGCTCGGCCGCCGTGCGCTCGAGGACGTCCACCACGCCCGTGCCGAGCCCACCGCAGATGGCCGCGCGGCCCCACTGCTCTACGTCCCCGGCCGCGAGCGGCGACTCGGCGTCGGCGGCCGCGTAGGCTTCGCACGCCGCGGCCCAGTCCATGCGATCGACGGCGGCGCGGGCGGCCGCGAGGGGGATGCTCGCATCGGGCGATTCGGCGGTGGAGGGGGCCTCAGCGGAGCCGGGCGGGCACGTGCCGTCGAAGCAGAACCGGTAGCCGTGGCGCGGGTAGGTGCGCACGGCGTCGGGCAGCCCCGCCTCGGCGAGGGCGGCGCGCGCCAGGCTCACGACGCGCTGCAGTGCGTTGTCGACGACGACCGTGCCGGGCCAAAGCGCGTCGAGCAGCTCGTCCTTGGGCACGACGCGGTCACGGTGGCGCACCAGGTAGCACAGCACGTCGAACACGCGCGGCTGCAGCTTGATCTCGCGGCCGTTCGCGGTCAGCGCGCGCTGGGCCTCGTCGAGCAGGCAGGAACCGAATCGGTAGGTCGTCGAGTTCCCCATCCCATCCCCGGGTGGCCAAGCGGAAGGTCGGCGAATTGTGCCACAGGGGTCCGCCGGCCGAAGGCCGTCAGGCGGCATCGTTCGCGCCCGCGTCGACGGCGCCTCGAGGCAGGCACTCCCACACGCCGACGAGCGCGCCGGCCGCGTCCTGGAGGAGCGCGATGCGCGCGGTGTCCGCCAAGTCGAACGGCGCCACCAGGAGGCGCCCGCCGGCGCGCGCGGCAAGACGCGCGGCCGCGTCGGCGCTCTCGACCTTCACGTACGGGGTCCAGTGCGACGGCGCGCCACTTTCGACCTGCGCACGCGGGAGCTGGTAGAGCGTGGCCACCTCCGTGTCGCCGGCGAAGCAGCGCGTGAAGCGGCCGCCGTTGGCCCGCGCCTCGACGAAGGTCCAGCCGAAGGCCTGCGCGTAGAACCGGCGGGCGACATCGGCGTCGATGGCCGCCAGGTCGAGCCAGCAGAAGGCGCCCGGCCGGGCCTCGTCGGGAGACGGCACGGTCGGGCGCGCGTGCGGCATCAGATGGCGGTCATCGGCTCGATGACGGTGCGCACCTCCGTCACCTTGTTCGCGGGGAAGCCGCTCAGCCGCGCGTGGTCCTGCACCGCGGACTCGTCCTCGGCGAGGTAGACGCAGAAGGTCTTGTCCTGGACCACGTAGGACTCGACCCACTGCACCTTGCCGCCCAGCTTGGCCAGGGCCGCGTTGGAGGTGGCAGACGCGGCCTTGAGCTGCTCGCCGTTCATGCGGTCCACGCCGGGGATGTTGCGTTCGATGAGATAGCGCTTCATGGGTGCTTTCCTTTCAGGGGTCCCGCAGCGGGAGGGTTCGCCCGGGCCGCGCTGCGGGTTCCGGCGGACGGTCGGTCGGGTCCTTTGCGTTCGATGCCTGGCAATCGGGCCACGAGTGCATCGTAGGGAGCGGGGGCGGAAGAGTCCTCCGCGGCGGCTGATCGTTTCCTGATTCCTCGCGCGCCGGTCGTGGCGAGCTAGGCCGAGGCGGCCTCGCGGTCCGCCGCCGGCACGCGCTGCTCGTCGCTGAAGACGATGCGGCCGATGACCGAGGTGATCTCGTCGGCGCGGGTCTCGGCGCGCACCGCGTGCTGGCGCAGCGCCTGCGGGTCGATGGCCTGGAAAAGGCACGCGGAGCCGAAGGCGCCGTCCTCCTCCTGCACCGTGTAGGTGCGAAGCCACTTCACCTGGCCCGCCATCCGCTCCTCGGCCACGCGGCGCATGAGGGCGAACCCGCGATCGATCTCGGCCGGCGAGTTCCAGGCGGCGCGGCGGCGCAGCAGGTAGACCATGGCGGAGGCGAAGGGGCGCACGACGCGCATGCCGGTCACCGGCAGGATCTCCGCGGCAGCCAGGCCCGTGGCGGCGGCGTGACGGTGCAGCGTCGATGCGTCGTCGGCGAGGAACACGCACGTGAGGCCGAAGCGGCCGCCGGGGTCGCGCGTGGCGTAGGAGTGCAGCCACCTCGCGGGCAGCGCGGAGGGCTGGTCTTCGAAGGCGCGCAGGCGCGTGAGCGCCGCGTCGAGCTCATTGGCGCCGGCGGCGATGCCGGGGCGCCGGACGAGAAAGGTCTGCATGGTGTTCGGCCTCGGGCCCACGGAATGTCGGGTGTCGCCGGCGCGGGCCGTGGGAGTCGCCCGGCCGGGACCCGGCCGGGGCGGAGATGCACGCGCGCCGGACCGTTGCCGCGAGACTAGGGGGCGGGGAGGCGGGTGTCCTTGCCGGGGGCTGATCGTTTGCTGATGTTTGGGGCGTACCGCGGCTGGCGCCTTCGCGCGGCAGCGGATTGGGTGTCCAATACCGCAGTGCCTTCGCCCGCATGAACCGTCGATTGGCGTTGCTTGCCGGCCGTCGGCGCGAGACGCTGCGGTCCCGCGATACGCCCCGGGGAGGATTCGCCATGACGACAGTCGCCGCTCGCCACCTCGTTTCGCTTGCCTTCATCGCGCTGGTCGCGGCAGCCGCATTGCTGCGGACCGGACCCGCCGCCGCCGACGACCGCCAGTGCGCCATCGTCGCGGAGATGCAGAAGCGCATCGCCGTCTCGCTCGAGGTCCCCGCGCCCTGTGTCCACGACGCGCAGTGCTCGGTGATGCACCTGGGCTGCCCGTTCCCGTGCGCCGCCGCGGTGGACGCCGGCAAGCGCCGCATCCTCGAGAACGTGGCGGGGGACTATCGCCGCAAGCAGGCCGAGGGGGGGTGCCCGGTGTGCGAGAAGAAGTGCGAGGCCGCGTCGATGAAGGCCACGGCCCGCTGCGTGAAGAACCGCTGCGAACTCGTGCCCGCGAAGCCGTAGCCGCAAAAAAGAGGGGCGTGCCAGGCACGCCCCACGTCACACCCGAGTTGCTCTGTCGTCCGCGTCGCTCAGACGTAGGACTTGTACTTGTCGAGGTGGCGCACCGGCTTGGACAGGGCGTCGCGGCGGAACGGGTCGCCCAGCTCCTTGGTCACCATCATCTCGATCACGGTCGTCCTGCCCTCGGCCTGGCGCTTGACCGAGTCCGCGAGGGCGGCGCCCACGTCGCCCACCTTGTCCACCACCACGCCCTCGCAGCCGAAGGACTTCGCCACCGCCGCCCAGCTGGGGTTGTCCAGCTCCACGCCCTGGTAGCGGCGCGAGTAGAAGTCCACGTGGTTCTTCTTCTCCGCGCCCCACTGGCCGTTGTTGAACACCACCACCGTCACGCCGATCTTCTCGCGCGCGCAGGTGAGCAGCTCGTTGAGCGAGATGCCCCAGGCGCCGTCGCCCACGTAGGCGATGGCCGGGCGGTCGGGCCGCGCCACCTTGGCGCCGCAGGCCACCGGGAAGGCATAGCCGCAGTTGCCGAAGCTCATGGCCGCCAGCATCGAGCGCGGCTCGTCGAAGCGCAGGTACGAGTTGGACACCGAGCAGATGTTGCCGATGTCGGTGGAGACCATCGCCGACTTGGGCATGGCCTTCTCGAGCGCGCGCAGCATCTGGCGCGGGTGCATGGCGCTGCTGCCGGAGGCGATCTCGACGGAGTACGGGTCCGTCTCGTGCGTCCACTGGTCCAGCTCCTTCTCCCACGCGGCCTTCTCGGCCTTGATCTGCGCGTCGCGTTCGCCCTTGTTCGCCTGGCAGGCGAGGCTCTGGCCTTTCAGGCGCGCCACGAGGGCGGCCGCCGCGGCCTTGGCGTCGCCGCAGATGCCCACGGAGATGGGCTTCACCAGGCCCAGCATCTTCGCGTCGGCGTCCACCTGGATGATCTTCGCGTCCTTGGGCCAGTAGTCCAGGCCGTGCTGCGGCAGCGTGCCGAAGGGCCCCAGGCGCGTGCCGAGCGCGAGCACCACGTCGGCCTTGTTGATGAGCTTCATCGCGGCCTTGGCGCCCTGGTAGCCGAGCGGGCCCACCCACAGCGGGTGCGAGGCGGGGAAGGCGTCGTTGTGCAGGTAGCTCACGGCCACCGGCGCGTGCAGGAGCTCGGCCAGCGCCACGGCCTCGGCCATGCCCTCGCCCATGACGACGCCGCCGCCGGAGAGGATCACCGGGAATTTCGCGCCCGCCAGGAGCTTGGCGGCCTCGTCGAGCGCGCCCTCGTCGCCGGCGCCCAGGCCGACGCGGATGGGCGTCGGGATCTCGCACTCCATGTCGCCGTAGAAGTAGTCGCGCGGGATGTTGAGCTGGGTGGGGCCCATGTCCAGCAGCGCGCGGTCGAAGCAGCGCGAGGTGATCTCGGCCATGCGCTTCGGGTTCATCACGTGGCCCTGGTACTTGGTGATCTTGGAGAAGATCGGCAGCTGCTCGGTCTCCTGGAAGCCGCCCAGGCCCATGGTCATCGAGCCCGTCTCCGGCGTGATGAGCACCACCGGCGAGTGCGCCCAGTAGGCCGCGGCCGCGCCGGTGACGAAGTTGGTGATGCCGGGTCCGTTCTGGCCGATGCACACGCCCACGCGGCCGGAGACGCGCGAGTAGCCGTCCGCCATGTGCACCGCGCCCTGCTCGTGCGCCACCGGGATGAAGCGGATGCCGGCGGCCGGGAAGATGTCCAGCGCGTCCATGTAGGCCGAGCCCACGATGCCGAAGACGTCCGTCACGCCCTGGGCGACCAGCGTCTCCACGAAGGCCTCCGACGGGGTCATCCTCACCTTGCCCTTCACCACCTGGCGATTGCCGCGCGACATGTCGTTCATGGGTCTTTTCCCCTCCACTCGTGTGGAAATAGATGAATGATTGGTTCCGAGGGACGGAACGATACCCCGGCATGGAAGCGATTGCAAGCAATTGTTCCGTTCATTTGAATGAAAAGTTTGCAATAGCGGAACAAGGCAGGTAGGCTTCGCGCATGGCCACCCACCCTGAAATCCCTGTCGACCGGGTCCGCCGCGAGGCCGCCCAGGAAAGCTCCTCCACCCTCAAGGCCCTGTCGGTCCTGGAGGCGCTGGTGGGCGCGCCGCGGCCGCCCACGCTCACGGAGCTGATGCTCGCCACGGGCCTGCCCAAGCCCACGCTGCACCGCACGCTGGCCCTCTTCGAGGAGGCGGGCTACGTGCAGCGCGAGCCCGCGGGCCGGGCGTACGCGGTGGGGCCGCGCCTGGCTTCGCTGGGCCTGGCCATCCTCACCAACGATTCGGTCGCCACGCTGCGCAGCGCGGTCCTGCGCCAGCTCGTGGCGGACGTGGGCGAGACGTGCAACCTCTCCATGCTGCGCAAGGGCGAGGTGGTGTACCTGGACCGCGTGGAAGCCGACTGGCCGCTGCGGCTTCACCTGCCGGTGGGCAGCGCCGTGCCGCCGCACTGCAGCGCCAGCGGCAAGCTGCTGCTGGCTTCGCTCCCGGCCGCGGAGCGCGAGGCGCTCGTCGCGGAGCTGCCGCTGCCGCGCTACACGGAGCACACGATCACGGACCGGGCCCTGCTCGCGCGCGAGCTGGACCGCATCGCGGCCACGGGCTACGCGGTCGACGACGAGGAGTTCGTGCCGGGCGTGGCGTGCGTGGCGGTGCCGGTGCGCCTGGCGGGCGGGGAGACCGTGGCGGCCGTGGCCGTGCACGCGGCCACCGCCCGCCTGCCGCTGCAGCGCGCCCTGGAGTTCGTCCCGCGCCTGCAGGAGGCGGCGCGGCGCCTGGCCGCCACCTTCGAGTAGGCTCAGGCGGCCGCGCGAAGGCCCAGGATCTGCCGGGCTTCCGCGGGTGTCGCGGGCCGGCGGCCGAATTTCTCGCAGTTCTCCGCGATCTTTGCCACCAACTCGGCGTTGCTGGCCGCCAGGCGCTCGGGCGTGATGCGCAGGTTGTCCTCCAGCCCCGTGCGGCAGTGCCCGCCCTCGGCGAGGCACCACTGGTTCACCTCCCACTGGTGGCGGCCCACGCCGGCGGCCACCCACGTGGCGTTGGGCAGCACCTGCGCGAGCTCGCTCCTCAGGAAGTCGAAAATGCTGCGGCGCGCGGGCATGGCGTTGGGGATGCCCATCACGAACTGCACGTGCGGGGGATCGAGCAGCAGGCCCTTCTTCACGAGGTTGGCGGCGTTGTAGAGCATCGCCAGGTCGAAGACCTCGATCTCGGGCTTGATGCCGTTCTCCAGCATCGTGCGCGCCAGGCCCTCCACGAAGTCCGGCGCGTTCTCGTAGATGTTCGTGGGGAAGTTGACCGATCCCGTGGCGAGCGAGGCCATGTCGGGCTTCAGGTGCAGCATGGCGCCGCGCTGCGCCGGGTCGCGCCCGCGGCCGCCCGTGGAGAACTGCACGATCATGCCGGGGCAGTGCTTGCGCACGCCCTCCTGCACGCGGCCGAAGAGCTCGGGGTCGGAGCCCGGAGACTCGTCGGGGTTGCGCACGTGCACGTGAACGAGCGAGGCGCCGGCCTCGAAGGCCTGGTGGGTGGACTCCACCTGCTCGGCAGGCGTGACGGGCACGGCCGGGTTGTCCTTCTTCCGCGGCACCGCGCCGGTGATGGCGACGGTGATGATGACGGGCTGGGCCATGTCGGGTTCTTTCGCGTTTTCGGGCCGGGGCATTATTGCAAGGCACCCGGGGCGCGTGCAAACATGTCCGTAATACGGAATCGACTATTCCATCTAATGAGAAAAACCAGGACGCCCCGGAAAGAGACGAAACCCGCCGCCGCGAAGGCCGCGGCGAAGGCGCCGCGCGCCGCCAGGCCCGCCGCCGCGCCGGCGCCGGCGCCGCGCGCCCCCACCTACGATGACCTCCTCGCCATCGCGCGGCTGGTGGAGGCGGGCTCGCGCTTCACCGAGTTCCGCCTGCGCTCCGGCGACATCGAGGTGGAGGTGAAGCGCGCTTCGCCCGCCGCCGCGCCGGCCGCCGCGGCTCCCGCGGCCGCCGCGCCCGCACCGGCGGCGGCGACCCCTTCCG
>JAKOWJ010000020.1 GCA_029781595.1 Pseudomonadota bacterium
CCTGCGCGGCCACGGCCCCGGCGGTGTCGATCACGGCGATCACCTCGCCGGAGACGACGGTGTCGCCGTCGTTCTTCACGAGCCGCTCGAGGACGCCGTCGGCCGGCGCCGGCAGCTCCAGCACCACCTTGTCGGTCTCGATGTCGATGAGGTTCTCGTCGCGGCGCACGGCCTCGCCGACCTTCTTCCGCCAGGCCACGAGGGTGGCCTCCGAGACGCTCTCGGAGAGCTGCGGGACCTTCACTTCCACTTGCATGTCGTTTCCTTCGAGGGTTCGCGCGGGGACCGGGGCTCAGCCCGCGCCCTTCTTGGAGGAAGCGGCGTCCAGCGTGAGGGCCGCGTCGATGATTTCCTTCTGCTGCTGGTTGTGCAGCTGCAGGTAGCCCACGGCCGGCGAGGCGGAGGACTTGCGCTGCGCGGCCGAGAGGACCTGGTCCGGCCGCAGGTGCTCCAGCAGGTAGTGCTGGATGCGGTGCCACGCGCCCTGGTTGGCCGGCTCCTCCTGCGCCCACACCACGCTCTTCGCGTTGGGATACAGGGCCACCTGCTCGGCGAACTCGGCGTGCGGGAAGGGGTAGAGCTGCTCGAGGCGCACGAGGGCGACGTCCTCGATCGCGCGCTTGTCGCGCTCGGCGGCGATGTCGAAGTACACCTTGCCCGAGCAGAAGACCACGCGCTTCACCTTCTTCGGCGCCGGGCGGGCCGGGTCGCCGATCACGCACCGGAAGCCGCCCGTGGCCAGCTCGTCGAGCGAGGAGGCCGACTCCTTGCGCCGCAGCAGGCTCTTGGGCGTCATCACGATGAGGGGCTTGCGCAGCGGGCGCAGGATCTGCCGGCGGATCATGTGGAAGAACTGCGCCGGGGTGGACGGCACCACGACCTGGATGTTGTGCTCGGCGCACAGCTGCAGGTAGCGCTCCAGGCGCGCCGAGGAGTGCTCGGGCCCCTGTCCCTCGTAGCCGTGCGGCAGGAACATCGTGAGGCCGCACAGGCGCCCCCACTTGGCCTCCCCCGAGGCGATGAACTGGTCGATCACCACCTGCGCGCCGTTGGCGAAGTCGCCGAACTGCGCCTCCCAGATCACCAGCTCGAAGGGGTGCGCGGTGGCGTAGCCGTACTCGAAGCCCAGCACCGCCTCCTCCGACAGGAGCGAGTCGATCACCAGGAAGTTGGCCTGCCCCTCGCGGATGTGCTGCAGCGGCAGGTAGGTGCCCGCGTCCCACTTCTCGCGGTTCTGGTCGTGCAGCACCGCGTGGCGGTGCGCGAAGGTGCCGCGGCCGCTGTCCTGGCCCGACAGGCGCACGGGGTGGCCCTCGTCCACGAGCGAGGCGTAGGCGAGGTTCTCGGCCATGCCCCAGTCCAGGGCCACCTTGCCCAGGCCCATCTCCCGGCGCGCCGCGAGCATGCGCTCGACCGTGGGGTGCAGCTTGAAGTGCTCGGGGATCGTCGTGAGGCGCTCGGCCAGGAAGCGCAGGCGCTCCATGGGCACCGTGGTGTCGGCGGGCCGGCGCCACTCCACGCCCATGTACGGCGCCCAGTCCACCGCGAGCGAGGAGCGCAGGCCGTAGAGGATCTTGGGATTGGTGGGCTTGCCCGCGTCCAGGGCGGCGCGAACGCTCGTCACCAGCTTGTCGGCCATGCCCGGCGCGATCACGCCCTCGCGCTCGAGCTTGTCCGCGTAGAGCTTGCGGGTGCCCGGGTGCTGCGCGATCTTCTTGTACATGAGCGGCTGCGTGACGAAGGGCTCGTCCTGCTCGTTGTGGCCCAGCCGCCGGAAGCACACCAGGTCGATCACCACGTCCTTGCGGAACGTCATGCGGTAGTCGAGGGCGATCTTGGCCACCATGGCCACCGCCTCGACGTCGTCGCCGTTCACGTGGAAGACGGGCGCCTCGACCATCTTGGCGATGCCCGTGCAGTAGAGCGAGGAGCGCGAGTCGCGCGTGTCGGAGGTCGTGAAGCCGATCTGGTTGTTCACGATGACGTGCACGGTGCCGCCGGTGCGGTAGCCGCGCGTCTGCGACAGGGCCAGCGTCTCCATCACCACGCCCTGGCCCGCGAAGGCCGCGTCGCCGTGGATGAGCAGCGGCAGCACCGTCTCGCCCTTCAGGTCGCCGCGCCGGTGCTGGCGCGCGCGCACCGAGCCCTCCACCACCGGGTTCACGATCTCCAGGTGCGAGGGGTTGAAGGCGAGCGTGAGGTGCACCGAGCCGCCCGGCGTCTGGATGTCCGAGGAGAAGCCCTGGTGGTACTTCACGTCGCCGGAGGAGAGCTCGGCGGCCTTCTTGCCCTCGAACTCGCCGAAGAGGTCCGCGGGGATCTTGCCGAGGTTGTTCACCAGCACGTTCAGGCGCCCGCGGTGCGCCATGCCGATGACCACCTCCTTGGCGCCCTGGGCGCCGGCCTCCTCGATGAGGATGTCCAGCAGGGGCGTGAGGCTCTCGCCGCCCTCGCCCGAGAAGCGCTTCTGGCCCACGTAGCGCGTGTGCAGGTAGCGCTCGAGGGTCTCGGCGGCCGTCAGGCGCTCCAGCAGGAAGCGCTTCTGCCGCTCGTTCAGGCTCGGCGTGGACTGCGTGCCCTCGTAGCGGTCGCGCAGCCAGCGCTTCTCCTCCATGGAGGAGAGGTACATGTACTCCAGGCCCACCGTGTCGCAGTAGGTGCGCCGCACGATCTCGACGATCTCGCGCAGCGTCCGGCGCTCGCGCCGGTTGGCGAAGGAGCCCATCGAGAACACCGTGTCGAGGTCCGCCTCCCCCAGCCCGTAGTACGAGAGCTCGAGCTCCGGCACCGGCGCCTTGTCCATGCGCCGGAGCGGGTCGAGGTTGGAGTAGTGCGAGCCCGTCGTCCGGTGCGCCCGGATGAACATGAGCACCTTCATCTGCTTCTCGTCGTCGGCCGCCACCGACGTGGGCGGGGCGAGCGGGCCGCGCTTGGCGGCGGCCGCGAACGCCTCGATCACGGGGGTGTGGGCGACGTCCCGCCCCTGCCCGGAGGACTGCCACGCGTCGAACTGCGCGCGCCACTCCGGGGCGACGGAGGCCGGGTCCGCGAGGTAGTGCTCGTAGAGCTCCTCGACGAACGGCGCGTTGGCGCCGAAGAGCGGCGAGGTGGCTTCGAACTGCTTCATCACGCTGGACATCGGGACCTCGTTCGGGGCGGGAGGGGCCGGGCCGTCAGCCGCGCCGGGCGAGCGGCACGACGTCGCGGCGCGTGGCGCCGTTGTAGAGCTGGCGCGGACGGCCGATCTTCTGCTCGGGATCCGAGATCATCTCGTTCCACTGCGCGATCCAGCCGACGGTGCGCGCGAGCGAGAAGATGCACGTGAACATCGACACGGGGATGCCCATCGCGCGCTGCACGATGCCCGAGTAGAAGTCGACGTTGGGGTAGAGCTTGCGGGAGACGAAGTACTCGTCCTCGAGCGCCACCTTCTCCAGCGCCATCGCCAGCTTGAAGAGCGGGTCGTCGTGCAGGCCCAGCGCGTCGAGCACCTCGCGCGTGGTCTCCTGCATGAGCTTGGCGCGCGGGTCGTAGTTCTTGTACACGCGGTGGCCGAAGCCCATGAGCTTCACGCCCGAGTTCTTGTCCTTGACCTTGGCCACGAACTCGCCGATCTTCGCGACGCCCCCCTGCTTCTGGATGTCGTAGAGCATGTTGAGCGCGGCCTCGTTGGCGCCGCCGTGCGCCGGGCCCCACAGGCAGGCGATGCCCGAGGAGATGCAGGCGAACGGGTTGGCCCCCGAGGAGCCCGCCAGGCGCACCGTGGAGGTGGAGGCGTTCTGCTCGTGGTCGGCGTGCAGGATGAGGATGCGGTCCAGCGCGCGCACGAGGACGGGGTTCACCTCGTACTCCTCGGCCGGCACGCCGAACATCATGCGCATGAAGTTCGAGGTGTAGTCCAGGCCGTTCTTCGGGTACATGAACGGCTGGCCCACGTTGTACTTGTAGGCCATCGCCGCGATCGTGGGCAGCTTGGCGATGAGGCGGAAGGCCGACACCTCGCGGTGCTCGGGGTTCGAGATGTCCAGCGAGTCGTGGTAGAAGGCGGCCAGCGCGCCCACCACGCCCACCATCACGGCCATCGGGTGCGCGTCGCGGCGGAAGCCCGAGTAGAAGCGCGCCAGCTGCTCGTGCACCATGGTGTGCTTGGTCACCATGGAGTCGAACTCCTTCTTCTGCTGCGCGTTCGGCAGCTCGCCCTTGAGCAGCAGGTAGCACACCTCGAGGAAGTCGCAGTGCTGCGCGAGCTGCTCGATGGGGTAGCCGCGGTACATGAGCACGCCCGCGTCGCCGTCGATGTAGGTGATCTTGGAGCCGCAGCTCGCGGTCGACAGGAACCCCGGGTCGTAGGTGAACAGGCCCGTCTTGCCGTAGAGCGCGCGGATGTCGACCACGTCGGGGCCGATCGTCCCGCCGTACACGGGCATCTCGAGCGTCTTGCCGTCGCCGTAGGTGAGCGTCGCCTTGCCTTTCGCTTCCATTCCGTCCTCCAGTGGGCCGCCCTCAGGCGGCTTTGAGTCGTTGCAGGAGCGGCCGCAGCTCCGGATCGGGGCACTCTCGCCGCCCCATCACCAGGTCGAGCAGGTCATTGTCCGGCATCGCGAGCAGCCTCGCGAGGCCCTGCGTTTCCGCCTCGTCCAGTTCTTCCCCGCACGCCGCCCAGAAGCGCCCCAGCAGGATGTCCAGCTCGAGCAACCCCCGGCGACTACGCCACTTGAGCCGTTCCGTCTCTCGCGAGCGCACGGCCTCGGTCTCCCTCCTTTATACCGCCCGGCGGAGCATCAGTTCTTTGATCTTACCGATGGCAAGGGTCGGATTGAGCCCTTTTGGGCAAACATCCACGCAATTCATGATGGTGTGGCACCGGAACAGGCGGTACGGGTCCTCCAGGTCATCCAGCCGCTCGTTGACCGCGCGGTCGCGGCTGTCGGCGATGAACCGGTAGGCGTTGAGCAGCCCCGCGGGGCCCACGAACTTGTCCGGGTTCCACCAGAAGGAGGGGCAGGAGGTGGAGCAACAGGCGCACAGGATGCACTCGTACAGGCCGTCGAGCTCGGCGCGGTCGCGCGGCGACTGCAGGCGCTCGCGCTCGGGCCGGGGGGTATCGTCGACGACGTAGGGCCGGATGGAGTGGTACTGGTCGAAGAACTGCGTCATGTCGACGATGAGGTCGCGCACGATGGGCAGCCCCGGCAGCGGCTTGATCACCACCGGCTCGCGCAGGTCGGCGATCTTGGTGATGCACGCCAGGCCGTTCTTGCCGTTGATGTTCATGGCGTCGGAGCCGCATACCCCCTCGCGGCAGGACCGGCGAAGCGAGAGGGTATCGTCGACGGTCTTGATGCGCACGAGCGCGTCCAGGAGCATCCGGTCGGCCGGCCCCAGGCTCACGTCGTAGTCCTGGAAGTACGGCCGGGCGTCGCGGTCGGGGTCGTAGCGCTGGATTCGGAACTTCATGGGCGTCGTCTCGCGGGCTCGGGGTCGGGTGTCAGTACACGCGGGCCTTGGGCTCGATCGTGTCCACCGTGAGGGGCTTGAGGTTCACCGGCTTGTAGGCCAGGCGGTCGCCCTCGCGGTACCAGAGCGTGTGCTTGAGCCAGTTGGCGTCGTCGCGGGCGTGGAAGTCCTCGCGGTCGTGGGCGCCGCGCGTCTCCTTGCGCGCCTCGGCCGAGACCATGGTGGCGCGGGCGGTCTCGTAGAGGTTGTCGAGTTCCAGCGCCTCGATGCGCGCCGTGTTGAAGACCTGCGACTTGTCCGTGATGGCGGTGCGCGCCACCCGCTCGCCCAGGGCGCGGATCTTCGCCACGCCCTGCTCCAGCAGGTCCGGGAAGCGGAAGACGCCGCAGTGCGCCTGCATGGTGCGCTGGATCTCCTCGCGCACCGCGCTCACGTCCTCGCCGGCGGCCTGGCCGTCCAGCCGCGCCAGCCGGGCCACCGAGGCCTCGCCCGCGTCCTTCGGAAGGTCGCGGTGGGCGGCGCCGTGGGCGCGGATGTGCTCGGCCATGCTCTGGCCCGCGCTCTTGCCCATCACCAGCAGGTCCGTGAGCGAGTTGGTGCCCAGGCGGTTGGCGCCGTGGATGGAGGCGCACCCGCACTCGCCCGCGGCGTAGAAGCCCGGCACCGCGACGGCGAGCTCGCTCCCCCTCGGCACGACCACCTCGCCGCGGACGTTGGTGGGGATGCCGCCCATCTGGTAGTGGCAGGTGGGCACGACCGGGATGGGGTCCTTCACCGGGTCGACGTTGGCGAACTTGATGGCGATCTCGCGGATGCCCGGCAGGCGCTTGGCGATCACCTCGGGCCCGAGGTGATCGAGCTTGAGCAGGATGTGGTCCGCATGCTCGCCGGCGCCGCGGCCCTCCTTGATCTCCGTGGCCATGGCGCGCGAGACCACGTCGCGCGAGGCGAGGTCCTTCATCGTGGGCGCGTAGCGCTCCATGAAGCGCTCGCCGCCCTTGTTGAGCAGGATCCCGCCCTCACCGCGCACGCCCTCGGTGATGAGCACGCCCGCGCCCGCGACGCCCGTGGGGTGGAACTGCCAGAACTCCATGTCCTCGAGCGGGATGCCGGCGCGCGCGGCCATGCCCACGCCGTCGCCCGTGTTGATGAAGGCGTTGGTGGAGGAGGAGAAGATGCGCCCCGCCCCGCCGGTGGCGAAGAGCGTGGCCTTGCCCTGGAAGAGCACGACCTGGCCGGACTCCATCTCGAGGGCCGTCACGCCCAGCACCGCGCCGTCGGCGTCGCGCACCAGGTCCAGGGCCATCCACTCGACGAAGAACTGCGTGCGGGCGAGGACGTTCCTCTGGTAGAGCGTGTGCAGCATCGCGTGGCCGGTGCGGTCGGCCGCGCAGCACGAGCGCTGCACGGGCCGCTCGCCGAAGTTCTGCGAGTGGCCGCCGAAGGGGCGCTGGTAGATCGTGCCGTTCTCGTTGCGGTCGAAGGGCATGCCGAAGTGCTCGAGCTCGATCACCACCTCGGGCGCCATGCGGCACATGAACTCGATCGCGTCCTGGTCGCCCAGCCAGTCCGACCCCTTCACGGTGTCGTACATGTGCCAGTGCCAGTTGTCCTCGCCCATGTTGCCGAGCGAGGCGCCCACGCCGCCCTGCGCGGCCACGGTGTGCGAGCGCGTCGGGAAGACCTTGGAGAGCACGGCGACCTTCAGGCCCGCCTGGGCCAGCTCCAGCGCGGCGCGCAGGCCCGAGCCGCCCGCCCCCACGATCACCGCGTCGAACTTGCGTACGGGAAGCGCCATGTCATCGGCCCCAGAGGATGGAAACGGACCACACGAGATAGAACACCAGCGCCGTGCCCACGAGCGCCTGCAGCGCCAGGCGCAGCCCCGTGGGCTTCACGTAGTCCATGATGATGTCGCGCACGCCCACCCAGGCGTGATAGAGCAGCGCGAGGAAGAAGAGCATGGTGGCCAGGCGCAGGAACGGCCCGGTGAAGATCGCGTGCCACTCGGCGTGCGTGGCCGGCGGGCAGGCGAGCAGCAGCCCGCCCAGCCCGATCGTGTAGGCGGCCATGATCACGGCCGTGAGACGCTGCAGCAGCCAGGCCGCGAGGCCGTAGTGCGCGCCGACGGGAACCTTGTTCGCGGCCATCACCAGACCCTCCAGGCCACGAGCAGCGTCGTGACCGCGCCCAGGGCGAAGACCAGCCTCGCCGAGGTGCCCGCCGCCGCCTTGCCCACGCCCACGTGCACGTCGAGCAGCAGGTAGCGAAGCCCCGCGAAGAAGTGGTGCGCGTACAGCCAGAAGAAGCCCAGGCACACGACCTTCACGGCCGGCTCGGCGAAGACCGACCGCCAGTGCAGCCACCCGGCCTCGGAGCCGAGCGTGGCCTGCATCAGGTAGAGCAGCGCCGGAATGACGGGCAGGAAAAGGAGCGCGCCCGAGATGCGGTGCAGGATGGAAACGAGCCCGGGAGCGGGCAGGTGCGCGAGATTGAGATCGTAGAACTTCGGTCTCTGCTTGGGCGCAGTTGTCATTATGCGGTCCTGGGTGGCATGGCGGCGGCCAGGCGAAGGCGGGAGGGGAACGGTGGCACGGTCCCGCGACGCCGAAATCGCGGCGATTCTACCGTGATTTTTTGCGACCGCACATCGGGATACCCCCTGATGCCGTGGGGGAACCGGCCGCCGCCGGCCCGCTCAGGCCAGCTCGTTCACGTAGGAAAAGCCGTCGGTGAGGCACAGGCCGCGGCGCCACTCCACGGGCATGTCGCCGTAGGTGAACGCGATGCGGTCCACGCACAGCAGCGGCGTGCCGGCCGCCACGCGCAGGTGGCCGGCGACCTCCTCGGTGGCCGCCACCGCGCGGATGCGCTCCTCGGCGCGGATCATGCGCAGGCCGTAGACGGCCTCGTAGAAGCTGTACATGGAGCCCTTGTACTCCTCGAGGCGCGCCACCGTGAGGTTCGGGAAGCGCGCCGTGGCGAGCATGATCTCGTCGAGGATGAGGGGCCGCTCGCGGAACTCGAGCACGCGCCGGATCACGTGCACGGGCGCGCCGGGCTTGAGCGCGAGCGCGCGCGCGATCTCCGCCGGCGCCTTGCCGCGCCGCAGCTCGAGCAGGATGTTGTGCGGGTGCAGCTTCTCGCCGCCGTCGGGCATCACGCGCAGGAACCGGTACTGGTAGCTCGGCTCGCTGTGGGAGGCGACGAAGGTGCCCTTGCCCTGGCGGCGCACCAGGATGTGCTCGGAGGCGAGCGCGTCGATCGCCTTGCGCACGGTGCCCTGGCTCACGCGGTAGCGCGCGGCGAGCTCCATCTCCGAGGGGATGGCCTCGCCCGGCTTCCACTCCCCCGCCACCAGGCTCTGGGTGATGAGGATCCGGATCTGCTCGTAGAGCGGCCGGAAGGACGGGGTCGGCAGCGGCTCGGACATGGCGGGCCATGGTAGCACAGCCGGGCCCGTCCTCTGTCTTATATAAGATAGAAGTTCCATTGACACTCCTCCCGGCCGCGGCGTAGCATGCTGCGCAGCAGCAAGCGCCCGGCCCCGCCGCGGATCCCCTTGGCCGGCCCGGGCGTTTCCCCCGCGATTTCAGAGGCTTGCCGCCATGAACCCCTACTACCGCCCGCGCCGGTCCATGCTCTACGTGCCCGGGTGCAACCCGCGCCACCTGCACAAGGCGCGCACCCTCAAGGTCGACTCGGTCATCCTGGACCTGGGCGACCCCATCCTCGTCGAGGCCAAGATCGCCTCGCGGCGCAACGTGGTGGAGGCCGTGCTCGCCGGGGGCTACGGGCGCCGCGAGGTGGTGGTGCGCGTGAACGACCTGGACTCGCCCTGGGGCGAGGAGGACGTGAAGGCCGTGGCCCCCACGGGCGCGGACGCGGTGCTCTTCCCGAACATCGAGTCGAAGGCGGACGTGGACAAGGCCCTGGCGGCCCTGGACGCGGCGGGCGGCTCGCACCTGCCCATCATGGTGATGATCGAGAGCCCGCGGGCGGTGCTGCGCGTCGAGGAGATCGCCGCGGCCTCCGAGCGCATCGCCTGCATCGTCATGGCCACCTCGGACCTCATCACGCAGCTGCACGCGCGGCGCACGCCCGACCGCGTCGCCCTGCACTACTCGCTCTCGCGCGCGGTGCTGGCCGCGCGCGCCTTCGACCGCTCCGTGGTCGACGGCATCTCCACGGACCTGAAGGACATGCAGTCCTTCGAGTACGCCTGCCGGCTCGCGCGCGACCTGGGCTTCGACGGCAAGAGCCTGGTGCACCCCTTCCAGCTGCCGTACTGCAACGACGCCTTCACGCCCAAGCCGCACGACCTGGCCGCCGCCACCGAGCTCATCGAGGCGCTGGAGCGCGCGCACCGCGAGGGCAAGGGCGTCGTGGTGGTGAACGGCCGCCTCATCGAGCACCACCACCTGAAGGCCGCGCGCCGGCTGCTCTCGGCCGCGGAGATGATCCGCCAGCTCGAGGCCGGGCAGTGACGGGCGGCGCGGCGGGCGCGCCGCGCCCGCGGGAGGGCTTCTTCTTCGAGGACTTCGCGGTCGGCCGGCGCCTCGCGCACGCCGCCCCGCGCACCCTCACGCAGGGCGACGCCGCGCTCTACCTCGCCCTCACCGGCTCGCGCCAGCCCGTGCACTGCGCCGAGCCCGCGGCCCGCGCGCTGGGCCACCGCGCCTGCCCGCTGGACGACCTGCTGGTCTTCCACGTGGCCTTCGGCAAGACCGTGCACGACGTCTCCTACAACGCCGTGGCGAACCTCGGCTACGCCGACGTGCGCTTCCTCGAGCCCGTCTACGCGGGCGACACGCTGCGGGCCGACAGCGAGGTGATCGGCGCGCGCGCCGTCTCCAGCGGCGAGGCCGGCATCGTCTGGGTGCGCTCGCGCGCGGTGAACCAGCACGGCCGGCCGGTGCTCTCCTGGGTGCGCTGGGTGCTGGTCGCGCGGCGCGAGCGCGGCGGCCCGGCGCCGGCGCCCGTGGTGCCCGCCCTGCCCGGCTGCGTGCCCGCGGCGGGACTCGCGGTGCCCGCGTTCCTTCAGGCCCGCGCCCTCGACCCGGCCGACACGGGCGGCTCGCGCCTGTGGGACGACTACGCGCCCGGCGAGACGATCGACCACCCGGGCGGCATGACGGTGGAGGAAGCCGACCACATGCTGGCCACGCGCCTGTACCAGAACGACGCGCGCGTGCACTTCGACGCCTTCGCCGCCCGCGGGAGCGCCTTCGGCCGGCGACTGGTGTACGGCGGCCACGTGATCTCGCTCGCGCGGGCCCTGGCCCACGACGGCCTGGAGAACGCCTTCGCGATCGCCGCCATCCACGGCGGCACGCACGCCAACCCCACCTTCGCCGGCGACACGATCCGCGCGCGCACCGTGGTCACCGCCCGCGAGGCCGTTCCCGGCCGCGACGACGTGGGCGCCCTTCGCGTGCGCCTCATCGCCGCCAAGGACACGGACCTGGCGGGCCTTCCTACGCCCGCCCCGGGCGCGAAGGACCCCGCCGTGGTCCTCGACCTGGACTTGACGCTGCTCATGCCGCGCCGCCCTTAACGCCTAGAATATCCCACCCTCCCCCGGACGAGACCCCCGGCCCGCCCCCCGCCACCCCAAGGACGCCCTCTTCGCCGGCGAGAAGCCCTTCCCCGTGATCCCGGCCTGCGAGCACTTCGCCGGCTCCGAGAAGCTCATCACCAAGGCGCTGGACCTGCAGGAGCGCCTGGGGGCCGTCTTCGACATCACCTGCGACTGCGAGGACGGCGCCGAGGCCGGCCGCGAGAAGCAGCACGCCGAGATGATCGTCGACGTCCTGCACTCGAGCGCCAACCGCTTCGCCATGGCCGGCGCGCGCATCCACGACCACACCCACCCGCACTGGAAGAAGGACATCGACATCCTGGTGGGCGGGGCCGGCCAGGTGCTCGCCTACGTGACGATCCCCAAGTGCACCTCCGTGGCCCAGGCCGAGGAGATGATCGGCTACGTCCAGGCGGTGGCCCGGAAGAAGAAGGTGAAGCGCGAGATCCCCGTGCACGTGCTCGTCGAGACCCACGGCGCGCTGCACGACGCCTGGGAGATCGCCAGGCTCCCCGGCGTGCAGGTGCTCGACTTCGGCCTGATGGACTTCGTGAGCGGCCACCACGGCGCCATCCACGCGGCCAACATGCGCTCGCCGGGACAGTTCGAGCACCCGCTGGTGGTGCGCGCCAAGGCCGACGTGGTGGCCGCCGCCCTCGCCCACGGCGTGGTGCCCGCGCACAACGTCTCGCTGGACCTGCGCAACACCTACAACGTCTTCCGCGACGCCTGGCGCGCGCGCAGCGACTTCGGGTTCCTGCGCATGTGGAGCATCCACCCCGCGCAGGTGCAGCCCATCGTCGACGCCATGAAGCCGGACCTGAACGAGGTGGCCGTGGCCGGGGCGATCCTCATCGAGGCGCAGAAGGCGAGCTGGGGCCCCATCCAGTTCGAGGGCGAGCTGCACGACCGCGCCACCTACCGCTACTTCTGGGAGCTGCTGCAGAAGGCGCGCGTGACGGGCGTGAAGATTCCCGAGGACGCCGCCCGCGCCTTCTTCGACTGACCCCGTCCCGAGACGAGCCACAGGAACTTCGACCATGACCGCCCCCACCCCCGGCGCGCGCTTCCGCGCCGCCCTGAAGGAAGAGCGCCCCCTGCAGGTGCCCGGCGCCATCTGCGCCTACCACGCCACGCTCGCCAAGGCCTCCGGCTTCCGGGCGATCTACCTCTCCGGCGGCGGCGTGGCGGCCGGCTCGCTGGGCCTGCCGGACCTCGGGATCTCGAACCTGGACGACGTGCTCACCGACATCCGCCGCATCACGGACGTGTGCGACCTGCCGCTGCTGGTGGACGTGGACACCGGCTTCGGCGCGAGCGCCTTCAACGTGGCGCGCACGACGAAGTCGCTCATCAAGGCCGGCGCGGCCGCCATGCACATCGAGGACCAGGTGGGCGCCAAGCGCTGCGGCCACCGCCCCGGCAAGGAGCTGGTGAGCCAGCAGGAGATGGTCGACCGCGTGAGGAGCGCGGCCGACGCGCGCACCGACGAGGCTTTCTTCATCCTCGCGCGCACCGACGCCCTGGCGGTCGAGGGGCTGCAGGCCGCCATCGACCGGGCCTGCGCCTGCGTGGAGGCCGGCGCCGACGGCATCTTTCCCGAGGCCATCACGGACCTGGACATGTACAGGCGCTTCGTGGACGCGGTGAAGGTCCCGGTGCTCGCCAACATCACCGAGTTCGGCAAGACCCCGCTCTTCACCGTCGAGGAGCTGGCGGGCACGGGCGTGGCCATCGCCCTGTACCCGCTGTCGGCCTTCCGGGCCATGAACAAGGCGGCGCTCGCCGTGTACGAGACGCTGCGCCGCGACGGCACCCAGAAGGCCGTCGTGGACACGATGCAGACGAGGGAAGAGCTGTACCACTACCTGGGCTACCACGCGTTCGAGCAGAAACTCGACGCGCTCTTCGCCAAGGCCCGCTAGAGCGCCGGCCCCACCCGCCCCACGGAAGACACCGAGGAACCGCCATGACCGAAGCCGCCGTCACCCCGAAGCCGAAGAAGTCCGTCGCCCTCTCGGGCGTCACCGCCGGCAACACCGCCCTGTGCACCGTCGGGCGCACCGGCAACGACCTGCACTACCGCGGGTACGACATCCTCGACATCGCCGAGCACTGCGAGTTCGAGGAGATCGCCTTCCTCCTCGTGCACGGCAAGCTGCCCAACGCCGCCGAGCTCTTCGCCTACAAGAAGAAGCTGCAGGGCCTGCGCGGCATCCCGGCGGCGGTCCAGGACATCCTGGAGTGCATCCCGGCCAGCGCCCACCCGATGGACGTGATGCGCACGGCCTGCTCGGCCCTGGGCTCGGTGCTGCCGGAAGGCGAGGATCACAAGCTCGCGCCCTCGCGCGACATCGCCGACCGCCTCATGGCCTCGTTCGGCTCGATGCTGATGTACTGGTACCACTTCTCGCACTCGGGCCGGCGCATCGAGGTGGAGACGGACGACGACTCCATCGGCGGGCACCTGCTGCACCTGCTGCACGGGCACAAGCCCTCGGACCTGTGGGTGCGCTCGATGCACACCTCGCTCATCCTCTACGCCGAGCACGAGTTCAACGCCTCGACCTTCACCGCGCGCGTCGTGGCGGGCACGGGCGCGGACATGCACTCGGCCATCACCGCGGCCATCGGCGCCCTGAAGGGCCCGAAGCACGGCGGCGCCAACGAGTTCGCCTTCGACACCATCGGCCGCTACGACAACCCGGACGAGGCCGAGGCCGACATCGTGCGGCGCGTGGCCGAGAAGCAGGTGATCATCGGCTTCGGCCACCCCGTCTACACGATCGCCGACCCGCGCAACAAGATCATCAAGGAGGTCGCGCGCCGCCTGTCGGAGGACGCCGGCAACATGAAGCTCTTCGACATCTCCGCGCGCGTCGAGGAGGTGATGTGGCGCGAGAAGAAGATGTTCCCGAACCTGGACTGGTTCAGCGCCACGAGCTACCACATGATGGGCGTGCCCACGGCGATGTTCACGCCGCTCTTCGTCATCTCGCGCACCTCCGGGTGGTGCGCGCACGTGATCGAGCAGCGAATCGACGGCAAGATCATCCGCCCCTCGGCCAACTACACCGGCCCCGAGGACCAGAAGTTCGTCCCCCTCAACAAGCGGTAGTGAAGTAGCCGGCCAAAGGCCAGGACACGGATGAACACGGATGAACACGGATGTTCCTTGATCGGGGGATGCGCTGCCGCAGGCGGCGGCGTCGGCCGCGCCACCGGGCAGACCCCTGATCGAGACACATCCGTGTTCATCCGTGTTCATCCGTGTCCGCCGCTCTTGTCCCACTGAACAGGAAAGCGTCCCGTGTCCGCCCACATCAGCAACGTCCGCCCCAAGCCCGACAAGGTCCTCGTCGACATCGCCGACTACGTGCTCAAGTACAAGGTCACGAGCGCCGAGGCCTACCAGACCGCCCGCTACTGCCTCATGGACACGCTCGGCTGCGGGTTCGAGGCGCTCGAGTACCCGGCCTGCACCAAGATGCTCGGCCCCGTCGTGCCCGGCACGGTGGTGCCCCACGGCGCGAAGGTGCCCGGCACCTCCCACCAGATGGACCCGGTCAAGGCCGCCTTCGACATCGGCGCCATGATCCGCTGGCTGGACTTCAACGACACCTGGCTCGCCGCCGAGTGGGGCCACCCCTCGGACAACCTGGGCGGCATCCTCGCCACCGCCGACTGGCTCTCGCGCACCGCCGTGGCCGCCGGCAGGAAGCCCCTCACGGTGAAGGACGTGCTCACCGCGATGATCAAGGCCCACGAGATCCAGGGCTGCATCGCCCTGGAGAACAGCTTCAACAAGGTGGGCCTGGACCACGTGGTGCTGGTGAAGGTGGCCTCCACGGCCGTGGTCGCGCAGATGCTGGGCCTCACGCGCGAGGAGATCATCAACGCCGTCTCCCTCGCCTGGGTGGACGGGCAGTCGCTGCGCACCTACCGGCACTCGCCCAACACGGGCTCGCGCAAGAGCTGGGCCGCGGGCGACGCTACGAGCCGCGCCGTGCGCCTCGCGCTCATCGCGCGCACGGGCGAGATGGGCTACCCGTCCGTGCTCACGGCCAGGACCTGGGGCTTCTACGACGTGCTCTTCAAGGGCAACGCCTTCAAGTTCCAGCGCCCCTACGGCAGCTACGTGATGGAGAACGTGCTCTTCAAGATCTCCTTCCCGGCCGAGTTCCACTCGCAGACGGCGGTGGAGGCGGCCATGACCCTGCACGGCCAGCTCGCGAAGGCCGGCAAGTCGGCCGCGGACGTGAAGCGCATCACCATCCGCACGCACGAGGCCTGCATCCGCATCATCGACAAGAAGGGCCCCCTGGCGAACCCGGCCGACCGCGACCACTGCATCCAGTACATGGTGGCGGTTCCCCTGCTCTTCGGGCGCCTGACGGCCGCGGACTACGAGGACGAGGTGGCGAAGGACCCGCGCATCGACGCGCTGCGCGACCGGATCGTCTGCGTGGAGGACCCGAAGTTCACGAAGGACTACCACGACCCCGCCAAGCGCTCCATCGCCAACGCCCTCACCGTGGAGCTGAACGACGGCACGAAGCTCAAGGAGGTGGTGGTCGAGTACCCCATCGGCCACAAGCGCCGCCGCAAGGAGGGCATGCCCGTCCTCGTGGAGAAGTTCCGCGTGAACCTCGCGCGCCGCTTCCCGGAGAAGCAGCGCCAGGCGATCCTGGACCTGTGCCTGGACGCCAAGCGCCTGGACGCCACGCCCGTGCACGAGTTCGTGGACCTGATGGTGGCCTGACCCCCGCGCCCCGGCGCCGCCGCCACCCGGCGGCGGTCAATGTGCCGGGGCCCGGGAAGTGATCTAATCCGGCTCCCGCCCACACGCCCGGGCAGGCGCCGGGCCCGCAGCAGCGCAGCGCCCGGTGCCACGAGCCCGGGGCGCCGCCGAGGAGAGCCGACATGACCGCCGCACGCAAGCACGCCGCCGCCCTTCGCGGGCTGGCCGCCGCCGCCCTGGCGGTGCTCGCCGCCGGCTGCGCGGCGAGCTACCAGCTCACCCTCATGCCGCGCGACAGCGGCCGGCTCTGGCACGGCACGGCCGACGACGCGGGCGGGGACGAAGGCCCCATCGCCATCACCATCGACGGCCGCCAGTACAGCGGCACCTGGGTGCAGGTCGTGCCCGAGCGCACCACGGGCGTGGTGACCGGCGCCTGGGCCTCGCGCCGCCATCCGTTCGGGATGGGCGGCTTCTTCTCCCTCGACAACCCCGGCGGCGGCCGCGCCAAGGCGCTGCTCACCGCGCCCGACGGCTCCGGCCTTCGCTGCGACCTGCGCGGCGGGGGCGGCCGCACCGGCGGCGGCCTCTGCCGCGACGACCGCGGCCTCGAATACGACGTGCAGATCCGGCCGGCGTCCAAGGGCTCCTAGCCCGGCGGCGCCACCCCACCCACAGACACCAACCCACGAGACGACCATGCCCCACAACGCCTTCGACACCCTCCGCAGCTTCCAGCCGGCCGCCGGCCGCACCGCGAGCTTCTACTCGCTGCCGCAGCTCGCGAAGACCTTCCCCAACGTGAAGCGGCTGCCGGTGTCCATCCGCATCGTGCTGGAGTCGGTGCTGCGCAACGTCGACGGCAAGAAGGTGACGGAGGCGCACGTGAAGCAGCTCGCCGGCTGGGGCGCCAACGCGCCGCGCACCGACGAGATCCCGTTCGTCCTGGCGCGCATCGTCCTGCAGGACTTCACGGGCGTGCCGCTGCTCGCCGACCTCGCCGCCATGCGCGGCGTGGCCGCGAAGCTGGGCAAGGACCCCAAGACCATCGAGCCGCTGGTGCCCGTGGACCTCGTGGTGGACCACTCCGTGCAGATCGACCACTACGGCGGGCCGGACGCGCTGGACCTCAACATGAAGCTCGAGTTCAGCCGCAACCGCGAGCGCTACGAGTTCATGAAGTGGGGCATGCAGGCCTTCGACACCTTCAAGGTCGTTCCCCCGGGCATCGGCATCGTGCACCAGGTGAACCTCGAGTACCTGGCGCGCGGCGTGCACGAGAAGAACGGCATGTGCTACCCCGACACGCTCGTGGGCACCGACAGCCACACCACGATGATCAACGGCATCGGCGTGGTCGGCTGGGGCGTGGGCGGCATCGAGGCCGAGGCCGGCATGCTGGGCCAGCCCGTGTACTTCCTCACGCCGGACGTGGTGGGCGTGCACGTGACGGGCCGCCTGCGCGAGGGCGTCACGGCCACCGACTTCGCCCTCACCGTCACCGAGATGCTGCGCAAGGCCAAGGTCGTGGGCAAGTTCGTGGAGTTCTTCGGCGAGGGCGCCGAGACGCTCGCCGTCACCGACCGCGCCACCATCGCCAACATGGCCCCGGAGTACGGCGCGACCATGGGCTTCTTCCCGGTGGACGCGCGCACCATCGAGTTCTTCCGCAACACGGGCCGCACGGCCGACGAGGTCTCGGCGCTCGAGGCCTACTTCAAGGCGCAGGAGCTCTTCGGCATGCCGCGCAAGGGCGACATCGACTACTCGACCGTGCTCGAGCTGGACCTCGCCACCATCCGCCCGTCGGTCGCGGGCCCCAAGCGCCCGCAGGACCGCATCGACCTGGGCAACCTCAAGGCGCGCTTCACCGAGCTCTACGCCAAGCCGGTGTCCGAGAACGGCTTCGCCAAGAAGCCCGACGAGCTCGCCCGGCGCGTCAAGGCCTCCGACGGCACCGAGCTGGGCTCGGGCGACGTGCTCATCGCCGCCATCACCTCGTGCACCAACACCTCCAACCCCAGCGTGCTGCTGGCGGCGGGCCTGCTCGCCAAGAAGGCCGTGGAGAAGGGCTTGGCGGTCAAGCCGCACATCAAGACCTCGCTCGCGCCCGGCTCGCGCGTGGTGACCGAGTACCTCAAGGCCGCGGGCCTGCTGCCCTACCTGGAAAAGCTCGGCTTCTCCGTGGCCGCCTACGGTTGCACCACCTGCATCGGCAACTCGGGCCCGCTGGCCGAGCCCGTGGAGAAGGCCGTGGTGGACAACGACCTCGTCTGCGCCGCCGTGCTGTCCGGCAACCGCAACTTCGAGGCGCGCATCCACGCCAACATCCGCGCCAACTTCCTCGCCTCGCCCCCGCTCGTGGTGGCCTTCGCGATCGCCGGCACGGTGCTCAGGGACCTCCAGAGCGAGCCGGTGGGCCAGGGCAAGGACGGCCCGGTGTACCTGAAGGACATCTGGCCCTCCTCCGACGAGGTGCAGGCCCTCATCAAGTACGCGCAGGACCCGGCCACCTTCGGCCGGATGTACGCCAACCTCGCGGCCGCCAACCCGCTGTGGGCGGGCATCTCCTCGGCCACGGGGCAGGTGTACGACTGGCCCCTGTCCACCTACATCGCCGAGCCGCCCTTCTTCGCCGGCTTCGGCATGAGCGCCGGCAAGGCCGCGGACGTGAAGGGCGCGCGGGTGCTGGGCATCTTCGGCGACTCGGTCACCACGGACCACATCTCGCCCGCCGGCGCCATCAAGGACACCTCGCCCGCCGGCACCTACCTCATCGCCCACAAGGTGATGAAGCCCGACTTCAACAGCTACGGCGCGCGCCGCGGCAACCACGAGGTGATGATGCGCGGCACCTTCGCCAACGTGCGCATCAAGAACCTCATGATCCCGCCGCGGGCCGACGGCACGCGCGTCGAGGGCGGCCTCACGCTGCTGCAGCCCTCGGGCGAGCAGATGCCCATCTACGACGCCGCCATGAAGTACCAGGCCGCGGGCACGCCCACGGTGGTGTTCGGCGGGGAGGAGTACGGCACGGGCTCCTCGCGCGACTGGGCCGCCAAGGGCACGCAGCTGCTGGGCGTGAAGGCCGTGGTGGCGCGCAGCTTCGAGCGCATCCACCGCTCCAACCTCGTGGGCATGGGCGTGCTGCCCTGCCAGTTCAAGGGCGCGGACTCGGCCGAGTCGCTGGGCCTGAAGGGCGACGAGACCATCGACGTGACGGGGCTGGAAGGCGGCATCCGCCCGCAGATGGACGTGACGCTCGTCATCCACCGCAAGGACGGGACGACGAAGTCCGTTCCCGTGCTGCTGCGCATCGACACGCCGATCGAGGTGGACTACTACCTGCACGGCGGCATCCTGCACTTCGTGCTGCGCGAGCTGGTCGCCGCCTGAGCCCATCGACTTCCTGAACGCCCCCCTCGAGGCCGGCTGGGCGATCGCCGCCGGCCTCGTCGCCCTGGCGCTGCTCGCCCAGGCGATCGGCCGCGCGCCCTGGCGGCTGCTCGCCGACGGCTTCCGCCTGCACGGCTGGCTGGGCGCGTGCCTGGCCGTGGCGCTCGCCTGGGTGCTCACCGCCCGCCTGGCCGGTGGCCTCGCGCTGCACCTTCTCGCCACGCCCCTGGCGGCGCTCATGTTCGGGCGCCCCCTCGCCCTGGTCGCCGCGGCCCCCGCCGCCCTGGCGGCCCTGCTCTGGCGCGGCGGCGACTGGACCGGGCTGGGCGCCACCTGGCTCCTGGCCGCGTGGCTGCCCGTGACCGTGCACGACGCGCTGCGGCGAGCGGCGGACCGCTGGGTGCCGCGCAACATCTTCACCTTCATCTTCCTGCAGGGCTTCTTCGCGCCGGGGCTCGCCTTCGTGGTCACCGTCGCCGCGGCCACCGCCGCGCACGCGGCCGCGGGCTCGGCACCCTGGACCCGCCTGTCGACCGAGTTCCTGCCCTACGGCCTGCTGCTGGGCTGGGGAGAGGCGTTCATGACGGGCCTGCTCACCGCCATCTTCACCGTCTACGAGCCGCGGTGGATGGCGGCCTTCGACGACGCGCGCTACCTGCGCCCGCCGCCGTCGCCCTGAGGGAATTTGCGGGCGCCGGGCGGCGCCCCTATAATCCGCCTTCCACAGCAAGAGGCACCCCCCGATGACCCAGCCCATTCCCACCTTCGCCCTTCGCCGCAGTCGCGGCGTCGCGCGCGTCGGCGCCGGGATGGCGGGCGACGGGCGTGCGCCGCGATCCGGCGCAGGGCACTGACCCGGGGCCACCCGCCCCGGCGAAAGTCGAGGCGGAATCCGAAGCGGCCCATCCCTCCCTTCCGGCATTCCCGCCTCGCGCATCGCGCGACGCGACAGCTCGCGTGCAGCACCCGAAAAGGCGCGGCCGACCCGACAAGGGCGCCGCGGACAAGAACCATGAACACGCTCCTCGAAAGGCTCCACCCCCAGCGCTGGCTCTCCGGCGTCTGGCGCAACCCCGACTTCGTGCGCCTCTGGGGCTCGCTCACGATCACGCACTTCGGCGGCCAGGTCACCTTCCTCGCCCTGCCGCTCACCGCCGCCCTCGTGCTGCACGCCTCCCCGCTCGAGGTGGGCGTGCTCACGGCGCTCGAGGCCCTGCCCTTCACGCTCTTCGGCCTGTTCGCCGGCGTGCTGGTGGACCGCGCGCGCAAGCTCCCGGTGATCATCGCGGCCGACCTCGGGCGCGCGGCGGCGCTGCTCGCCGTGCCCGCGTGCGCCTGGCTGGGCGTGCTGGGCATGCCCGTGCTCTACGCCGCCGGCTTCCTCGTCGGCGTGGGCAGCGTCATCGGCTGGCCCGCCTACCAGGTGTTCATGACCGAGCGCGTGGGCCGCGAGAACCTCGTGCAGGCCAATGCCACCATCGGCATCTCCGACTCGGCCTCGCAGCTCGTGGGCCCGGGCATGGCCGGCGCGCTCATCCAGTGGCTCACCGCGCCGGTGGCCATCCTGGTGGACGCGCTGTGCTTCGTCACGTCGGCGTGGATGCTGCGAAGCATCCCAGCGGCGGCCACCGACGCGCCCAAGGTCACCGGCGAGAGCCTGTGGAAGGAGATCGGCGAGGGGCTCGCGGCGGTGTGGCACAACGCCACGCTGCGCGCGCTGGCGTGGTCGCTGGCGGCCTGGCAGTTCTTCCGCCACGCCTACGTCGCGGTGGTGGTGCTCTTCGCCGCCCGCGAGCTGGGCTTCTCGGCGGGCCACGTGGGCGCGCTCTTCATGATGGCGGGGCTGGGCTCGCTGGCGGCCGCGGGCGCCGTCGCGCCGCTCAACGCGCGCTTCGGCTTCGGGCCCACCATGCTTGCCGCCCTGGGCGGCACGGGCGTGGCCTGGCTGGTGCTGGGGTCGGCGGGCGGCGGCTACGCGCTCGCCACGGCGGCCTTCGGGCTGGGGCTGTTCCTGCTCGACTTTTCCGCCATGACCTTCTTCATCAACTACCTCACGCTTCGCCAGACGGTGACGCCCGACCGCCTGCTCGGCCGCGTGACGGCCACGATGATCTGCCTCACGGTGTCCACCGCGCCCTTCGGGGGCCTGGCCGGCGGCTGGGTGGCGG
>JAKOWJ010000049.1 GCA_029781595.1 Pseudomonadota bacterium
CCAGGCGCTCGGGCCGCGCGAGCACGCCGGAGAGCTCCTGCAGCGGGATGCTCGAGGTGTTCGTCGCGAGGATGCACTCGGGGCGCAGGCGCGGCTCCAGCCCGGCGAAGAGCTTGCGCTTCACGTCGGCGTTCTCGACGATGGCCTCGATCACCAGGTCCGCCTTGGCCGCGCCGTGCCCGTGCACGTCCGGCACCAGGCGGTCGAAGGCCGCCTGCACCAGGTGCGGCTGCTTCAGGCGCTTCGCGTACAGCTCGTGCGCGCGCCGGATCGCCGGGGCGATGCGCTCGGGGGCGAGATCCTGCAGCGTCACCGCGATGCCCTTGAACGCGGCCCAGGCGGCGATGTCGCCGCCCATGGCGCCGGCGCCGATGACGTGCAGGTGCCGCACCGGCGGCAGGTCCCCCTTGCCCAGGGCCTTGAGCCGGTCCTGCAGCTTGAAGAGGCGGATGAGGTTGCGCGTGGTGGGGTGGGCGAAGAGGCTCGCCATCGACGCCGGGTGCTCCACGGGCACGTTGCGCACGTCGCCGCCGAAGTCCTTCCACAGGTCGATGATGGCGTAGGGCGCCGGGTAGTGGTCCTGGCGCGCCTTCTGCGCCACCTTCTTGCGCGACATCGATGCCACGACCGAGCGCACCAGGGGCCAGTCGGCCACCGCGGCGGAGAGGGGCGGCGTATGCGGCGCCGGCGGGTTCGCGAGGAACATGCGCACCGCGTTGGCGAAGTGGCGCCGGGGCGTGACGGCGTCCACCAGGCCCAGGCGCTTCGCGCGCCGCCCGTCCACGCCGCGGCCGGTGAGCATGAGGTCCAGGGCGCCCGCGGCGCCGACGAGGCGCGGCAGGCGCTTCGCCCCGCCCCACCCCGGCACGATCCCGATCATCACCTCGGGCAGGGCCATGCGGGTCTTCGGGCCGTCGTCGGCGATGCGGTAGCGGCAGGCGAGCGCGAGCTCCGTGCCGCCGCCCATGCAGAAGCCGTGGATCATCGCGAGCGTCGGGAAGGGCAGCGCCGCGATCCTGTCGAAGACCTCGTTGCCGAGCGTGGTGAAGGCCATGGCCTGCTCGGCGCTCGCGATCGTGGTGAACTCGTCGATGTCGGCGCCGGCCGCGAAGCCGTTCTCCTTGGCCGAGAGGATGGCGAGCCCCTTCGGCGGCATGCCCTCGAGGTGCCCGGCGATGCGCCCGAGCTCCTCCAGCGCCTCCGTGGAGAAGGTGTTGGTGGCCGATCCCGCGCGGTCGAACCACAGCCAGGCGAGGTTGTCGGCGTCGGTCTCGAGCTTCCAGTGCTTGAAGTCCATGGGGGTCTTTCCGGGGCTCAGGCGGCGGCCGCCGCCGGGCGGGGCGCGTCGATGCGCCGGATGTGCAGGGTCTTCTCCACCGCGGCGACCGTCACGCCGCGGCTGTCGCGGATCTCCACGGCGTACGTCGGCTCGTGGCGCGCGCCGCCCGCGGTGCGCGCGACCGCCTCGTCCACCATCGCCTGCGTGAGCTCGAAGCGGGCGGTGAGCGTGCCGTAGGCCGGCTTGAGGAAGCGGATGGCCGCGGCCTTGTCCCACACCACGTAGCCGCGACCGAGGTTCCTCATCATCATGATCATGTAGAACGGGTCGGCCATCGCGAAGAGCGATCCGCCGAAGTGCGATCCCACGAGGTTGCGGTTGAGCAGGCGCATGCGCAGCTCCACGGTCACCTCGCGGAAGTCGCCGGCGATGTGGCGCACCCGGATGCCGGCCGCGCGGAAGGGTGGCCAGAGGTTCATGAGCCGGCGCATCCCGCCGGGACCGAAAGCGAGCCGCGACAGGTAGCCCTGCGCCATCGAAGGCCGCCTAGGGCCGCTCGAGCAGCATCGCGCCGCCCTGCCCGCCGCCGATGCACAGCGTGGCGATGGCGCGCCGCCCGCCCGTGCGCTCGAGCACCTTCAGGGCGTGCAGCACGACGCGAGCGCCCGAGGCGCCGATGGGGTGGCCCAGCGCGATGGCGCCGCCGTCGACGTTCACCTTGCCGCGGTCCAGGCGACCCACCGCGCGCTCCATCCCGAAGTGCGTGCGGCAGTACTCGTCGCTCTCCCACGCCGCGAGGCACCCGAGCACCTGCGCCGCGAACGCCTCGTTGAGCTCCACGCAGTCGATGTCGTCCCAGCCCAGGCGGTTCCTCTGCAGGATGGGCGTGACGGCGTGCACGGGGCCGAGCCGCATCTCCGCCGGGTCCAGCGCGCCCCAGTGCGCGTCCACCACGCGCCCGAGGGAGGAGAGGCCGTACTCCTCTACCACCTCCTCCGCCGCGAGGACGAGCATGGCGGCGCCGTCCGTGATCTGCGAGCTGTTGCCGGGCGTGACGTTGCCGTAGGTGCGGTCGAACGCGGGCTTGAGCTTCGCGAGCCTCTCCACGGAGGAGTCGCGCCGCAGGCCGTCGTCCGTCGAATACACCGTGCCGTCGGGCCCGTAGACGGGCTCGATCTCGCCCAGGTGGCCGTTGTCCTGCGCGAAGGCGAGGCGCCGGTGCGATTCCACCGCGTACTCGTCCATCATGGCGCGCGTGATCCCGAAGCGCCTGGCCACGATCTCGGCCGTCGAGCCCATCGAGAGCTTGACCACCGGGTCCGTGAGGCCGCGCAGGATGGCGATGACCGGCGCGAGGTAGGCCAGGCGGAAGCGCGAGGCCGCCGCCGCCCGCTGGCCGAAGGACTTCGCCGCGTACCAGTCCGCGAGCCAGTTCACCATCGCCGGCCCGTAGAGCAGCGGCGCGTGGCTCATGGCGTCGGTGCCGCCGGCCAGCACCAGGCTGGAGCGCCCGGCCTGGATGTTGAGGCAGGCGGTGTCGATGGCCTGCATGCCCGAGGCGCAGTTGCGCATCACCGTCCACGCGGGAACCTTCTCGCCGCAGCCCAGGCGCAGCGACACGACGCGCCCGATGTTGGCCTCGTCCGGCGAGGGCATGGCGGCGCCGACGATCACCTCGTCGAAGGCCGTGGCGTCGAAGGGTTGGCGGGCGACGAGGGGGCGGCCCGCGGCCACCGCGAGGTCCGAGCCGCTGAACGGGCCCAGGCCCTTCTTCGCCTTGAGGAACGGGGTGCGGGCCCCGTCGATCACATGGATGCGGCGCGCGGCCATGGGGCCTCCTCTCGCTTGCTGCGGGACTGGTCGTTCGGGAAGTCGTCCACCATGATCACGCCGCGCTTGAGCCGGTCGGTGCGCACGAGGTGGGCGAGCTCGGCCGGGGTGAGGATCCCGGCCTGCACCGCGGCCTCGCGGCGCTCGGCGAGCGTGCGCTGCGGCAGGCGCCCCTCCTTCTGGGCGGCGCGCATCTTCGCCTCGAGCGGCTCGGCCTCGATGACCGCCTGCATCGCGAGCTCGAGGCGGCCGACGATCTCCTCCTCGGTGCGCGGCAGGTAGATGCCGGCGGTGAGGCGGTCGCGCACCGGGCCGGGCTCGATGAGCAGCCGCGCGACACGCGAGGCCCACCGGTCGTGCGGCGCGGTGAGCGTGAGCCCCTTGGGGAAGGCCAGGCGCCGCAGCACCCAGGCCACGGGCCGGCTCGGGAAGTTGGCGAGCACGCCGTCCATGGCCACCTGCAGCTTGAAGGAGCTGTCGTACAGGGCCCAGGTGAGCAGCGGCACGTCCTCCTCCGGGCAGCCGTCGTCGTGGAAGCGCTTGACCGTGGCCGACATCATGTAGAGGTAGGACAGGATGTCGCCCAGGCGCGCCGAGAGCATCTCGCGGCGCTTCAGGCTCCCGCCGATCACGAACATGGACATGTCGGCGAGCAGGGCGTAGGCCGAGGCGAAGCGCGTGAGGATCTGCAGGTAGCGGCGCGTGCGCGGCGAGCCCGGGACGGAGAGGCCCTTGCCGCCCGTGAGGCCCAGCCAGAGCGCGCGCGCGCCGTTGGACACCGTGAACGCCACGTGGCCCCACAGCGCCTCGTCGAAGGCCCGCAGGTCGTTCGCGCCCGCCGCCCGGATCTCCTTGAGCACCCACGGGTGGCAGCGGATGGCGCCCTGCCCGAAGATGATGAGCGAGCGCGTGAGGATGTTGGCGCCCTCGACGGTGATGGCGATGGGCACCGTCTGGTAGGCGCGCCCCAGGTAGTTGTTCGGCCCCAGGCAGATCCCCTTGCCGCCGTGCACGTCCATGGCGTCGTTGAGGATCGAGCGCATGCGCTCGGTCATGTGGTACTTGCAGATGGCCGAGATGACGCTGGGCTTCTCGCCCATGTCCAGTGCCGCCATGGTCAGGCGGCGCATGCCGTCCATGAGGTAGGTGGAGCCGCCGATGCGCGCGAGCGGCTCCTCGATGCCCTCGAAGCGGCCGATGGGCGTCTTGAACTGCGAGCGCACCCGCGCGTACGCGCCCGTCACCCGCGTGCCGATCTTGCCCGCCGCCATCGACAGCGACGGCAGGGAGATCGAGCGGCCCGCCGCCAGGCACTCCATGAGCATGCGCCAGCCGTTGCCCACCTGCTTTTCGCCGCCGATCACCCAGTCGATGGGGATGAAGACGTCCTGGCCGGTGGTGGGCCCGTTCATGAACGCGCTGCCCAGGGGATTGTGGCGCCGGCCCGTGTTCACGCCGGGGTGGCTCGTGGGCACGAGCGCGAGGGTGATGCCGATGTCCTCCTCGCCGCCGAGGAGGCGCTCGGGGTCGTAGAGCTTGAAGGCGAGGCCCAGGAGCGTGGCCACGGGCGCGAGCGTGATGTAGCGCTTCTCCCAGGTGAGGCGGATGCCCAGCGTCTCGCGGCCCTCGTGGGTGCCGCGGCAGACGATGCCGAAGTCCGGGATGGAGGCCGCGTCCGAGCCCGCCTCGGGGTTGGTGAGGGCGAAGCACGGGATCTCCTGCCCCCTGGCGAGGCGCGGCAGGTAGTGGTCCTTCTGCGCCTCGGTGCCGTAGTGGATGAGGAGCTCGGCCGGGCCCAGCGAGTTGGGCACCATCACGGTGACCGCCGCCGCGCCGCTGCGCGTGGAGATCTTGGTGACGATCTCGGAGTGCGCGAAGGCCGAGAAGCCCAGGCCGCCGAACGCCTTCGGGATGATGATGCCCAGGAAGCCCCGCTCGCGGATGAACCGCCACGCCTCCGGCGAGAGGTCCATGCGCTCGTGGCTGATGTCCCAGTCGTCGAGCAGGGCGCAGAGCTCCTCCACCGGCCCGTCCATGAACGCCTGCTCCTCCGCCGTGAGCTTCGCGACGGGGAAGGCGAGGAGCTTTCCCCAGTCCGGGTCGCCCGAGAAGATGTCGGCGTCCCACCACACGCTGCCGGCGTCCAGCGCCTCCTGCTCGGTCTGCGACATCTGCGGCAGCACGCGCTTGAAGACGCCGAAGAGCGGGCCGGTCACCACGGCGCGGCGCACGGGCCTCACCACGGCGAGCGCCGTGAAGAGCGCCGTGATCGCCCAGGCCGCGGCGCCGATCGCGGGCGGGGCCGGCGAGGCCCAGGCCAGGGCCGCCGAGCCCGCGGCGAGCGCGAGCGCCCAGGCGAGCGCGCCCGCGCGGTGGTAGGCGAGCGCCCAGGCGAGGCCCAGCGCCGCGAGTGCCGACAGGATGAGGGTGAGCATCGTCGTTCTCCTTCCCGAAAGACCCACCGCCGGGGCGGGGGCGTTGCTCTTCTTGTCCGCCCTCCAGGGGCGCCTGGTTCCCGCCGGGCGTCGCCCGGCCTCCTTCAGTCGCCGGAGACGAGCTCCAGCTTGCGGCCGTCGCCCAGCGGCGCCTTGAGGCCGGCCGCGAGGAACGGCGCCAGGCGCTGCAGGAGCAGCTCGTCGTTGTCCTTGTCCTGGGGCAGCACCTGCGCCATGAGCTTGAGCGCGTCCGTGCCCGCGAGCGT
>JAKOWJ010000064.1 GCA_029781595.1 Pseudomonadota bacterium
CGAACCCAGATGCCGCTCGCAGGCTTTCCCACTTGGCCCAGCCACTGGGAGCCACCGACCTGCGGCTCAGTGTGGCCGTTTCGGGCCCCGCGAAGGACGGGGGCACCGTGCAGTTCCGCGTCGCTAACGTGCAGCACACCCACCCGCTCGGCCCCATCGACCTCGGGACCCGGATCGCCCGCGCCATCGGCGAGGGCGGCACGTTCGAGGCGTCCCTGGAACTCAAGTTCCCCGAAGGGGGAATCTCTAACGCCGCCGGCCTGCTCGAGCAGGCCTCCAGGAACGCCGGCGACGGCATCGAGCTCGTGGCCAAGTTCGAAATGGAGGAGAACCAGCCTTGAAGATTCGCGAGGCCCCCGTCGCACTGCGCGTGGTCCAGCGCTCCACCGGCAGGGCCGCCATCGTCTACCGGCGCCAGGGCGATGCTCAGTGGCGCGACCGTCTCCACCGGATCGCCGCCCTCTCGCCCCTCGCCTTCACTGCCGGCGCCCTCTTGCTGCGCGACGCCGTCGTCCATTCCGCCAGCGCGAACGGCGATAGCCGGAACGGCCGGGGCCGCAACGACCCGCTCCGCGTCCTCACCACCGGCGCGTTCCACCCGCTTTCCGCCGACTGGGGCGCCCGCGTCGCCTGCTTCGCCCTCGTCAGCACCGGCCTGCGCGATGGCGAGCGCCTCCTGCGCGCCGCCTCCCACTTTCGCGCCGCCGCCGGCACGGAGGCCGCCTGGTGGCTCGGCCTCGTCACCGCCGATGACTCCGGGCGCGCCCTCCGCGCCCTGCGCATCCTCACGGAGGCTGTCGAATGAACCCGCCACCCACCACCCGCCCGCGCCGTCTCATCGAAGAGTGGCTCCCCGCCCCCGCGCTCGGCGGCGAGTGCATGCGGGAGCGCGGCAGCGCCAGCGCCCTGGCGCCGACTACGTACCTCCACGTCTGGTGGGCACGCCGGCCTCTGGTTGTCTCGCGCGCTGCCGTCCTGGCCAGCCTCCTCCCCGCTGACTTCGACCGCGCCTGCTTCGAACGCCTCCTGGGGTTTGGCATTCCTGGCTCCGAACTGGTGCGCATCCGCGCCCGGATGGACACCGGAGTACGCGTGGAAGGCGGCTTTGGCGGCGGACGGGCCTTCTCCAACGTGCTGGACAAAGAGGACCTGCGCGACGCCCACGCCGCAGTCTGCGCCTTGTGGGGAAACACCGTCACGGTGATCGAC
>JAKOWJ010000068.1 GCA_029781595.1 Pseudomonadota bacterium
CCGCTCGCCGCGCGGCCGGCCGTGCCCACCTCGACCTACGCGATCGAGCAGGAGGTGGTCACGCGCCTGTTCCACGTGCTGCGCCTGCGCGACCCGTCCACGGGCCTTCGCGCCTCGCGCGTGGCCCACTACAGCCGGCTGGTGGCCGCGGGGCTGGGCCTCGCGCGCGCCGACCAGCAGACGATCTTCCGCGCCGCGCCCCTGCTCGACATCGGCAAGGTCGCGCTGCCCGACGGCGTGCTCTTCAAGGAGGGCCGCCTCACGCTGGAGGAGTACGAGGCCGTCAAGCGCCACGCGCTGGACGGCTACCTGCTGCTGCGCGACAGCAGCCTGCCCGTCGTGCGCTCGGCCGCGGAGATCGCCCTCACGCACCACGAGAAGTGGGACGGGACGGGCTACCCGCGCGGCATGCGCGGCAAGGCGATCCCGCTGTTCGGACGCATCGTGTCGGTGGCGGACGTCTTCGCCGCCGTGACGACCGAGCGCCCCTACGGCGAGGCCTGGACCCTCGACGAGGGCCGGGAGCTGGTGCGCCGCGCCTCCGGGATCCACTTCGACCCGGTGTGCGTCGAGGCCTTCCTCGAGAGCTGGGACCAGATCGTGGCCATCCAGGACTACTTCGGCCCCGACGAAGTGCCCGGCAGCGCGAGCCTCGCGAGCTGACCGTCCCGCCGCCGCGCGGGACCTCTCCTGCCGTACCCGTCTCCTGCCGCCCTCGGCCGCCCGCGCCCCGCGCGCGCCCCGGATCCACAAGATGTGGGGTTTCGCACAAATCCCGCCCCTTGGCCCTCAAGTCGGCTGCGCGCAGGGCCGATAACCGGGGAACCCGGGCCTTTCGCCCGAGCGCAGCGAAGGAGTGTCCTTGGCATCCGTGATCTCCGCGAATCCGGCCGAAGCGAACGGCCCGGCGCAGGCGCCCCGCGCCGGCGGCGGCGCACGGCCTCGCCTGGCCAATCCCATCACCTGGCTGGCGGGGCTGGCCGCGCTCGCGCTCGCGAGCGAGGCGCTGGCGCGCGCCGGCTTCGGCGTGGCCGAATCGTGGTGGCTCGCCGCGCCCCTGGTCTGGGCCCAGGCGAGGCTCAACGGCTGGCGCTGGGGCCTCGCCACGGGCGCGCTGGCGGCGGCCTGGGCCGGTGCCGCGGCGCTCGCGGGACTGCCGGTCGGCGCCGAGGCCGGGATCGCCTTCCCGGCGGTGCTCGCCGCGTTCGTGGCGGCCGGCGAGGGCGGGCGGCGGGCGGGCGCGGCGCGCGACGCGGAGCACGAGCGGCTGCGCGAGGAGCTCGCGAAGGGCGAGGCGCGCTTCCGCGCCATCACCGAGACCACGCCCATCGGCATCTTCGCCACGGACGCGTCGCGCCGGGGCGTCTTCGCCAACGCGGCCTTCGCGGCCATCGCCGGCGCGGACAGCCTCGCGGCGGACTGGGTGGACTGCGTGCACCCCGAGGACCGCGAGCGGGTGGACGCGGGCTGGAAGGCCGCGGCCGACCTGCGCGCGCCCTTCCGCGCCGAGATGCGCTTCCTGCACCCCAACGGGCAGGTGGTGTGGGCCCGCGTGGCGGCGCACGCCTTCGGGGCGGGCCGCGTGGAGGGCTACACGGGCGCCGTCGAGGACGTGACCGAGCAGCACCTGGTGGACGAGGCCTTCCGCATCCAGGCGCGGCGCAAGCGCGTGATGCTCGACAACTTCCCGGGCCTGTGCGCCTACGTGGACCGCGACCTGCGCTACCGCTTCGTCTCGCGCGAGTACGAGCAGTGGCTGGGCCGGCCCGTGGCCGAGATCGAGGGCTCGCCCATCGTGGAATTCCACGACCCCGCGGTGATGGACGAGTTCCTCGCCTCGCTGCGGGCGGCGTTCGCGGGCGAGCGCCGGTCCATGATGCGCGAGGTGCGCACCCGCGGCGGGCGCATGGTGCGCGAGCGCACGACCCTGGTGCCCGACTTCGACGCCGACGGCCTGGTGGAGGGCGCCTTCCTCTTCAGCGTGGACATGACCGACCGCCTCGAGGCCGAGGAGGGGCTCGCGCGCGAGAAGGAGCGCCTGGCGGTCACGCTGCAGTCCATCGCCGACGCGGTGGTCACCGTGGACGCCGCGGGCCGCGTCGACTACATGAACCCGGTCTCCGAGACCCTCACGGGCTGGGGCGCGGACGCCGCGCTGGGCCGGCCCGTGCGCGAGGTGGTGCTGATCGGCGACGAGTCCGGCGCCGAGGCCGTCACCAACCCCGTGGAGGCGTGCCTGCGCGACGGCCAGCCGGTGAGCGTGGCGGGCGAGAACGTGCTGTGCCGGCGCGACGGCGACCTGCGCGCCGTCGACTTCTCGGTGGCGCCCATCTCCAGCCCGGAAGGGGCGGTGGAGGGGGCGGTGGTGGTGTTCCGCGACGTGAGCGCCTCGCGCCGCCTGGCGCAGCAGCTCACCTGGCAGGCGCAGCACGACGCCCTCACGGGGCTCGCGAACCGCCGCCAGTTCGAGCACTGCCTGGACATCGCCATCGACTCGGCGCGCGCGCGCGGCGAGCGCCACGCGATGATCTACATCGACCTGGACCAGTTCAAGATCGTCAACGACACCTGCGGCCACGCCGCGGGCGACCGGCTGCTCAAGGAGGTGAGCGCGGTACTGGGCGCCAAGACGCGCGCCACCGACGTGCTCGCGCGCCTGGGCGGCGACGAGTTCGGGATGCTGCTGCGGCAGTGCTCGATGGACAAGGCGCAGGAGCTCGCCGAGCGCATGCGCGGCAAGCTGGAGGCCTACCGGTTCTCCTACGAGGGCAAGACCTTCGCCATCGGCGGCAGCTTCGGCGTGGTGCCCATCGACGAGAGCGTGGCCTCCATCGCGGACGTGCTGCGCGCGGCCGACGCCGCGTGCTACGCCGCCAAGGAGAGCGGCCGCAACCGCGTGCACCGCTACCAGCCGGGCGACCGCGAGATCGAGCGCCGCCACAACGAGATGGAGTGGGTGGGCCGCGTGCGCCGGGCGCTGGAGGAGAACCGCTTCGTGCTGCACGGCCAGCCCATCGTCTCGCTCTCGCACGCGGGCGCCTCGCACATCGAGATGCTGCTGCGCATGACGGCCGAGGACGGCGAGCTCGTGCCGCCCATGGCCTGGATCCCGGCCGCCGAGCGCTACGGCCTCATGCCGCGCCTGGACCGCTGGGTGATCGGCGAGGCCTTCCGCTACCTCGGCCAGTGCACGCAGCTGGGCCTGTGGCAGGACGACGCGGTGTGCGCCATCAACCTGTCCGGCGCCTCGCTCACCGACACGCGCATCCTCGACTTCGTGCACCAGGAGCTCGCCGCCACCGGCATCCGCGCGCAGCAGGTCTGCTTCGAGATCACCGAGACGGCCGTCATCGCCAACCTCGCCCAGGCGCGCAAGTTCATCGCCGAGCTGCGGCGCATCGGCGTGCGCTTCGCGCTGGACGACTTCGGCGCCGGCATGAGCTCCTTCGGCTACCTGAAGGCCCTGCCGGTGGACTACCTCAAGATCGACGGCAGCTTCGTGCGCCGCATCGCCGAGGACCCGGTGGACCACGCCATGGTCGAGGCCATCAACAAGCTCGGGCACGTGATGGGCATCCGCACCATCGCGGAGTTCGTGGAGACCGAGGCGGTGCTCAATCGCCTCAAGCAGCTCGGCGTGGACTACGCCCAGGGGCACTTCCTCGCCAAGCCCGGCCCGCTCACCCCGTACCCCGTCTCCGCCGGCCTGCTGGCCGCGGCTCAAGGCCCGCGGCGCGAGGCCGATAACCGGCTGTCGGCCGCGCAAGCGAGCCACTAGGACACCCGCCGGAAGGACGCCCCGCCATGGCCTCGATGCCCCGCTCCAGCTCCCGCCCGGGATTCGGGGGCCTGTCGCTCGTCCCGCTGGACGGCGAGACGCCGGCGCCGGTCGTCCACGCCTTCGCCCCGCCGCCG
>JAKOWJ010000005.1 GCA_029781595.1 Pseudomonadota bacterium
CGCGCGCCACGACGCCGTACAGCGCGAGGTCCCGCTCACGCGGCTCGCCCACGAACAGCGTCCGCGTCATGTCGGAGCGGTAGCCCTCGACCTGCGCGCCGAAGTCGAACAGCAGGACCTCGCCCGCCAGCACCGGCCGGTCGCCGGGCGCGCCGTGCGGCAGGGCCGCCTCCGGGCCCGCGAGGCACGCGACGTCGAACGCCAGCGCCTCCGCGCCGCCCGTGCGCATCAGCCACTCCAGGCGCAGCGCGAGGTCGTGCTCGGTGACGCCGGGGCGGATCTCCGGCAACAGCGCCGCGAGGGCGCGGTCCGCGACGGCACAGGCGGCCGCGACCCGCTCGATCTCGTCCGGCGTCTTGATCGCCCGCATCGCCTCGACCCAGCCCTCGACCGGGACCAGCTCCACGCCCGGCGCGGCCGCCTCGAGGCGCCGCCACAGCGCGTGCGGCACCGCGGCGGCCTCCACGGCGACCCGGCGCGCCCCGATCCGCGCCAGGAGCCGCGGCCAGGACCCCGGCAGGTCGTACCCGATCTCGTCCAGCACCGCGTCCGGCGCCTCGCGACGCGCCTGCACCGTGTACCGCGAGTCCGCGAGCAGCGTCACGTCGTCCGGCCCCACGAGCAGCTGGCCGGAGTGGCCCGCGACCTTCTCCTCGCCGTCCGCGAGCGTGAAGCCCGTCAGCCAGCGCATGTGCTCGCGCTTGACGCCGAAGTACGCGTCCACGCCCTCGGCCGCCATCCGCTCGCGGACGCGGGCGAGGCGGCCGGGCAGCGCGGCGCGCTCGGCCTCGCGCCAGCGGGCGCGCGTGGCGCCGTCCGGCGGCGGGGCGAAGTCGCCGGGGACGGGCAGGGCCCCGCCGGACGGGGCCGGCGAACCGGAGGCGCTCATCGGCCTAGTAGCCGTACTTGCGGAGCTTCTGCTCGTGCTCCGCGGCCGTCTTGGAGAAGTCGTGCTTGCCCTTGCCGTTCGGGATCGCCACGAAGTACGTGTAGCCCGCCTTCGTGTTCGGCGCCAGCGCGGCGTCCAGCGAGGCGAGGCTCGGCGTGGCAATGGGACCCGGCGGCAGGCCGCGCACCTTGTACGTGTTGTACGGCGCGAGGCTGTCCGGCAGCGGCTGGTCGCGCAGCGCGCCGTCCTTGGGCACGGTCCAGAAGACGTACTTCGCCCACGACGGGTCGTACTTGCCGAGCTTCACGGTGTCGACGGCGTAGATCACCGTCGGGTCGGCCTGGAGGAGGCCGTGCTTGACGGACGGGACGCGGTCGATGCGGTTCTGGTAGACGCCGGCGATCAGCGGGCGCTCCGCGTCCACGACGGCCTCGCGCTCCACGATCGAGGCGAGCGTGAGCACCTGGTAGAAGGTGAGGCCGCGCTTCGTCGGCACGTCCAGGCGCTCCTGGCCCACGTTCTCGTAGAACGCGGTGAGCATCATCCGGATGAGCCCCTCGGCGGTGGTGGGGTTCTCGCCGTCGATGCGGATCGTGTAGGTCGCGGGGAACAGGAAGCCCTCGAGGCTCGCGCCCTTCGGGTGGACGGCCTCGTCCAGGATCCACGGGTAGTCGCCCAGGATCGCGTCCGTGGGCTTCATGGCGAGCTTGTAGAACTCGGCCGGGTCGATGTGGGTGCCCTCGAGCGTGGACAGCTTCGCCGTCATCTGCTCGATGCGCAGGCCCTCGCGGAAGGTGACCGTCTGCGTCTGGACCACGATGCGCCCGAAGACGAGCGCGTTGACCGCCTGCTTCGCCGTCATGGTCTGGTTCAGCGCGTAGGCGCCGGGGGCGATCTTGTCCGCCAGGCCGTACATGCGCGCCTCGAACAGGAAGGCGCGCACGCTCGTGATCAGCCCCGCGTCCAGGAGCTTGGGCGCCAGCGTCTCGGGCGTGTCGCCCTCGGCGATCGTGAACTCGACCGTCTTGTCGTCCGTGCCGGGCGCCTTGGTGAGCGCGGGCCCGATGTCCTC
>JAKOWJ010000082.1 GCA_029781595.1 Pseudomonadota bacterium
GCCAGGTGGGCGAGCGAGTCGAAGAGCACCGTGGAGGCCCGGGCCACCGGCAGGTTCACGGTGGCGGGAGGATCGGCCGCGGCGCGGCCGGCGTGGACGAGCTTCGTGGCCTTCTTCACGCGTCGGCGCCCTCGCGTTCCATCTCGCGGCGGATGCGCACGGCCTCCGACTGCCCGTCGATCGCCACGTCGGACCACGACACGGGCCGGCCCGCGGGCACGTCCTTCACGAGCTTGACCTTGTGCGCGAGGCCGATGGGTAGCCCCCCGGCCTTGAGCGAGTCGGCGGCGGGCATGAGCTTGCCGTACACCGTGTAGCCGCCCTCGCCGTCGAGCATCTCGCCGGCCTTGAGGTCGCGCTTGGCGGTGGCCACGCAGTCGCCGCGCCAGCCCGTGGCCGCGCCCGTGGCCTCGCCGCGCACCGCCACGCTCGCCACGCTGATGCCCAGCTCCAGGCCGATGAGGTGGCTGGGCTTGTACATGGCCGCGTACTCGCCCGAGGGGTCGGTGACGATGCCGTACTCGCTGAAGCACCGGAGCACGTACTCGTGCCCGGCGGCGAAGGTGACGTACACGCCCCAGCGCAGGTCGCGGAACACCGGCCGGCCGTCGCGCTCGATGCTGGAGATCACCTCCACCTGCCCGCGGTGGTGCAGGTGCCCGCCCTCGGAGGCCGGGCGCAGCACGAGCGGCAGGTCGTCCACGCCGCAGGGCGGGAACTCGAGGCCCCCGGGGGCGGGCTTCAGGCCCGTGGCGTTGGCCACCGCCGCCATCTCGATGGCGCTCTTGGTGCCGTCCAGGAAGGAGTTGAACATCTGCGCGTTGAAGTCGCCCTTGGCCACCATCTCCGGCGAGAAGCCGTAGTGGCCCCACACGGTGTCGGGCGTGGAGGCGTGGTAGGCCGGCAGGTACTTGGTGCCCTTGCCGGCGGCGATCACCTCGAAGCCGGCGGCGCGCGCCCAGTCCACCTGCTCGCAGATGAGCGCGGGCTGGTCGCCGTAGGCGAGCGAGTAGACGATGCCCGCCTGCTTCGCCATGCGGGCGAGCAGCGGCCCGGCGAGCGCGTCGGCCTCCACGTTCACCATCACGATGTGCTTGTGCGCCGCGCAGCACGCCAGCACGTGGCGGATGCCCGCCGAGGGGCTGCCCGTCGCGTCGATCACCACTTCCGTGGCCGGGTGCGCGATGGCGGCGGCCGCGTCGTCGGTGAGGAACGTGGTGCCGTGCTTCACGGCGTCGTCGAAGCCCGACGCGGAAAGTTGCGCGGCGTCCCAGCCGGTGCGCAGGAGCGAGGCCTTGGCGCGGTCGGGCGCGAGGTCGGCCACCGCCAGCAGGTGGATGCCCGCCGTGCGGCGCGCCTGGGAGAGGTACATGGAGCCGAACTTGCCCGCGCCGATGAGCACGACGCGGACGGGGCGCGAGGCGGCCTCGCGTTCCAGCAGGAGACGGTGGAGATTCATGGGGATGTCGGCGGAAAGGAGGGGACGGGCGTTTCAGGTGCAATCGCCGCGCGCGAATCGGCCGTTCGGCCGCGCCATTCGCCCGTTCGTCGGGCGGCGGATTTCCGGCGTGTGCGATGGGTCACAGGAGTTTACCCCCGCCCCTTGGGACAATGCAGCCGTATCAGTAAACTCGCACGAAACAAGAAGGTTTCCGATGTCCTCCACCACTCCCGGTTCCGCGGACGGGCTCGCGGCCGCGCTGGCCGCCCTGCGGCCGGGGCTGGACCTGCTCGGCCTGCCGTGCTGCGTGGTGGATCGCGACCTGCGCTACCGGTACGTCAACGCGGCGTACCCCGCCTACTACGGCCTCGCGCCGGCGGATCTCCTGGAGCGCACGCTCTCCGCCGCGTTCTCCCGCGAGCCGCACGACGGCCGCCGCGCCATGCTCCGGCGCGCGCTGGCCGGCGAGAGCCTCACCTTCGACCGCGAGACGCTGGAGGGCCCGCACGCCGGCCGGTGGGTGCGCGCGCACTACTTCCCGCTGCGCCACGGGGGCGAGGTGGCCGGCGCGGCCATCGTCCTGGTGGACATCCAGCACCTGAAGGAGGCCGAGGCCGCCACCGCCGCGCGCGAGCGCCAGCTGGCCCTCATCACCGACACCATCGGCTTTCCCGTCACCTACATCGACCGCGCGGGCGTCGTGCGCTTCGCCAACGCGCACAGCGGCGCGTGGGCGGGCCTCGCGCCGCAGCAGATGATCGGCCGCCCGTACCACGAGCTCGCGCCGCCCGCCGTCGTCGAGCGCAGCCACGCCCAGCTCGAGCGCGCCTGGGGCGGCGAGACGGTCACCTACGAGCGCGAGGCCATCTGGCCCGGGCGCGAGCAGCGGCGCATCCGCGGCCACATGATCCCGGACCGCGACGACTCCGGCGCCGTGCGCGGCGTGCTGGTGATCGTGATGGACATCGAGGACGACTACCGCATGCGCGAGTCGCTCCTGGCCCGCACGCGCGAGCTTCAGCTCGTCACCGAGAACGTCGGCGTGCCCATGGCCTACATCGGCGCGGACCGGCGCTTCCACTTCGTGAACACCCCGGGCCTGGACTGGCGGCCGGGGCTGGACGCGGCCGGCGCCGTGGGCCTGCGCCTCGAGGAGGTGTACGAGCCCGCGGTGCTCGAGCGCGTGCGCGAGCCGCTGGAGCGCGCCCTGGGCGGCGAGAAGGCGGTCTACGAGCGCCAGGGCGTCGCGAGCGACGGGAGCCTGCGCTGGGTGCGGGTGAACCTCATCCCGGACCGCGCGCCGGACGGCGCGGTGCGGGGCGTGTACTCCATCGTCATCGACATCGACGACGACCGGCGCCTGCGCGAGGCGCTGGAGCGCCAGGGGCGCGAGCTGCGCTTCTACGCCGAGAACGTGCCCGAGGCCATCGCCTTCGTGGGGCCGGACCTTCGCTACCAGTTCGTCAACAAGGCCTTCGAGGGCATCCGCGGCCAGGGCGCCGAGCAGATCGTCGGCCGCACGGTGGCCGAGGTGCTGGGCGAGGAGGCGGCGCGCCAGCACCTGGATCCCTTCCTCGGCCGCCTGCGCGCCGGCGAGACCTGCGTGGTCGAGCGCCTCACCGGCCCCGACGAGGCGAGCCGGCGCTGGGTGCAGGTGCGCATGCACCCGCAGGTGGACGAGAGCGGCGTTTTCGCCGGCTTCTACATCGTCGGCACGGACATCCACGAGCTCAAGATCGCGCAGGAGCGCGCGGCGGAAGGGGAGGCGCGCCTGCGCTTCTTCGCGGAGAACATCCCCGAGGCCATCGTCTACATCGACCTCGAGCGCGGCTGCACCTTCGTGAACAACGTCTTCCTCGCCACGCGCGGCTTCACGCGCGAGTTCCTCCTGGGCAAGTTCCCGAAGGACGTGTACGGCCCCGAGGAGATGCAGCTGCTCCAGCCCGGCTTCGACCGCGTGACGGCCGGCGAGGACGTCTCCTACGAGCGGGTCATCCGCATCGCGCCCACCGGCGAGCTGCGCTGGGTGCGCGTGCGCCTGGCCCCGCGCCGCGACGACGCCGGGCGCGTGATCGGCTTCTACGTGGTGTCCAGCGACGTCCACGACCTCATGGCGGCCCAGGCCTCGCTCCAGGACAAGGAGCGCGAGCTGCGCCTGGTGATCGACTCCATCCCCACGCCGATGGTGTACGTGGATGCCGACCAGCGCTACCGCTACGCCAACGACGCCTTCTACGCCTACGTGGGCCGCGCGGCGGGCGAGGTGATCGGCCGCACGGTGCGCGAGGTATTGGGCGCCGAGCGCCACGAGCTGCTGCGGCCCATCCTCGCGCGCGTCTTCGCGGGCGAGGTGGTGAGCTCCGAGCGCCAGGTGGCCTTCGCCGACGGCCGCTCGCGCTGGATGGTCATCCGCTACACGCCGCGCCAGGACTACGCCGGCCGCGTGATCGGCTACTACGCCACCACGCACGACATCCAGGAGCAGAAGGCCGTCGAGCAGGAGCTGCGCCGCACCAACAGCGTGCTCTCCGCGCACTTCGAGAACACGCCGCTCGCCGTCATCGAGTGGGATCCCACGCTGCGCATCGCGCGCTGGACCGGCAACGCCCAGGCCATCTTCGGCTGGACGGCCGACGAGGTCCTGGGCCGCCCCTTCGACGGCCTGCGCCTGGTGTACGAGGAGGACTCGCCCGCCGTCGCCACCATGGTCAAGCGCCTGGTGGACGGCCCCTCCTCGCAGGCCACGCTGCTCAACCGCAACTACCGCAAGGACGGCTCGGTCATCTGGGTCGAGTGGCACAACTCGGCGATGCGGGACGAGGAGGGTCGCCTGGTCTCCATCCTCTCGCTCGCGCAGGACGTGTCCTCGCGCATCCAGGCCGAGGAGCGGCTGCAGTTCATGGCCACGCACGACGGCCTCACGGGCCTGCCTAACCGGCTGCTGCTCACCGACCGCCTCTCGGGCGCCATCTCGCGCGCGCAGCGCTTCGGCCACCGCGTGGCCGTGCTCTTCGTGGACCTGGACCGCTTCAAGGACGTGAACGACACCTTCGGCCACCGCGTCGGCGACGAGCTGCTCAAGGGCGTGGCCCGGCGCATCCGCGGCGCGCTTCGCCAGAGCGACCTGCTGGTGCGCCTGTCGGGCGACGAGTTCATCGTGGTGCTGGAGGACCTGGAGGGCGAAGGCGGCCCCGACCGCGTCGCGCAGAAGGTGCTGGACGAGGTGCTGCGCCCCTTCCCCGTCGAGGGCCACGAGGTGCAGGTGAGCGCGAGCCTGGGCTACGCCGTCTTCCCGGAGGACGGCGCGGACGCCGACACGCTCCTGAAGAACGCCGACAGCGCCATGTACCAGGCCAAGTCGCTGGGCCGCAACAGCTACCGCGCCTTCTCGCAGAGCCTCGCCCGCCAGCGCGAGAAGCGCCTGGGCCTGGAGGCCTCGCTCAAGCGCGCCTCGCGCAACCACGAGTTCGAGCTGCACTACCAGCCGGTGCTGGCCGCCGAGGGCGACCGCCTCGCGCAGCTCGAGGCGCTGGTGCGCTGGCAGGACCCGGAGCGCGGCCTCACCCTGCCGCAGGTCTTCCTGCCGGCCGCGGAGGAGGCCGGGCTCATGCGCGCGCTCGGGCTGTGGATCCTCGAGACGGCCGCGCGCCAGTCGGCCGCCTGGCACGCCTCGGGCGTGGCGCCGGTGCCGGTGAGCGTGAACCTCTCCGAGAGCCAGCTTCGCGATTCCACGCTCGTCGCGGAGATCGAGGCCATCCTCTCGCGCACGGGCTGCTCGCCCACGTGGCTCGCGGTGGAGGTGGGCGAGTCCGGCCTGGTGAAGGACGTGGAGGCCGCGAGCCTCGCGCTGGCGAAGCTCAGGCGCCTGGGCCTTCGCGTGGCCATCGACGACTTCGGCACGGGCCTGTCGAGCCTGGCGCACCTGCGCCACCTGCCGGTGGACGCGCTCAAGATCGACCGCTCGTTCGTCGCGGACCTGGACGGCGGCGGCCGCCAGCGCGCGGGCAACGGCGGTGCGGCCATCGTCGCGGCCATGACGGGGCTGGCGCGCGGCCTGGGGCTCGAGGTGGTGGCCGAGGGCGTGGAGCGCGCCGCGCAGCTCGAGTTCCTGCGCGAGCACGGCTGCACC
>JAKOWJ010000089.1 GCA_029781595.1 Pseudomonadota bacterium
CCTGCGCCACCACCTTCGCGGCGATGCCCGCGGGGTCGAGCGACTCGTCCTGCTCCACCCAGGCCTTCACCCCGGCGCGCAGGAAGAAATCGGCCTCCAGGCGCCGCTCGAGGCCCTCGAGGTCCCACTGCTCCTCGACGCTCTCGGGCGGCACGTGCGCGCTCACCGCGGCCGAGAGCACGTCGGCGCGGATGGCGGCGATGGTGGGCGAGATGTCCTCGGTCTCGAGCAGCTCGTTCCTCTGCGCGTAGATCACCTTGCGCTGGTCGCTCGCCACGTCGTCGTACTCGAGCAACTGCTTGCGGATGTCGAAGTTGCGGGCCTCGACCTTCCGCTGCGCGTTCTCGATGGAGCGCGTGACCATCTTGGCCTCGATGGCCTCGCCCTCGGGGATCTTGAGCGAGCGCATGACGGCCTGCAGCCGCTCGCCGGCGAAGATCTTGAGCAGCGGGTCCTCGAACGACAGGAAGAAGCGCGAGGAGCCCGGGTCGCCCTGGCGCGCGGCGCGGCCGCGCAGCTGGTTGTCGATGCGCCGCGACTCGTGGCGCTCCGAGCCGATGATGTGCAGGCCGCCGGCGGCGACCACCTGGTTGTGCAGCGCCTGCCACTGCCCGCGCACCTCGGCGATGCGCCGCTCGCGCTCCCCGTCGGAGAGCGCCTCGTCGGACTTCAGGCGCTGGATCTCGGGCTCCGGATTGCCGCCCAGCACGATGTCGGTGCCGCGGCCCGCCATGTTCGTGGCGATCGTGATCATCTTCGGGCGGCCCGCCTGGATCACGATCTCGGCCTCGCGCGCGTGCTGCTTGGCGTTGAGCACCTGGTGCGGCAGGCCCTCCTTGTCGAGCAGCGAGGAGATGAGCTCGGAGTTCTCGATCGAGGTCGTGCCCAGCAGCACCGGCTGGCCGCGCTCGTGGCAGTCCTTCACCTCGAGGATGATGGCCTGGTACTTCTCCTTCGCGGTGATGAACACCTGGTCGTTCGAGTCCTTGCGGATCATCGGCCGGTGCGTGGGGATGAGCACCGTCTCCAGGCTGTAGATGTGCGAGAACTCGAAGGCCTCGGTGTCCGCCGTGCCCGTCATGCCCGCGAGCTTCCTGTACAGGCGGAAGTAGTTCTGGAAGGTGATCGAGGCCAGGGTCTGGCTCTCGTTCTTGATCGTCACCCCCTCCTTGGCCTCCACGGCCTGGTGCAGGCCGTCGGACCAGCGCCGGCCCTGCATCATGCGGCCCGTGAACTCGTCGACGATCACCACCTCGTCGTCCTGCACCACGTAGTGCTGGTCGCGGTGGTAGAGGGCGTGCGCGCGGATGCCGGCGTACAGGTGGTGCATCAGCATGATGTTGGCCGGGTCGTACAGGCTCGCGCCCTCGGGCAGGAGCCCGGCCTTCACCATGAGCTCCTCGGCGTGCTCGTGGCCCTGCTCCGAGAGCGTCACGTTGTGCAGCTTCAGGTCCGCCCAGTAGTCGCCCTCGGCCTTCTCGTCGGCCTGGGGCTTGAGCGAGGGCACCAGCACGTTGATGCGCCGGTAGAGCTCGGTGGAGTCCTCCGCCTGCCCGGAGATGATGAGGGGCGTGCGCGCCTCGTCGATGAGGATGGAGTCCACCTCGTCGACGATCGCGTAGTTCAGGCCCCGCTGGAAGCGCTCCTCCACCTGCGTGGCCATGTTGTCGCGCAGGTAGTCGAAGCCGAACTCGTTGTTGGTGCCGTAGGTGATGTCCGCCCGGTAGGCGGCCTGCTTCTCGGCGGGGTCCATCTGCGGGACGACCACGCCGACGGTCAGACCCAGGAAGCGGTGGATGCGCCCCATCCACTCCGCGTCGCGGCGGGCCAGGTAGTCGTTCACCGTCACCACGTGCACGCCCTTGCCGGTGAGGGCGTTCAGGTACGACGGGAGCGTGGCCACCAGCGTCTTGCCCTCGCCGGTGCGCATCTCCGCGATCTTGCCCTGGTGCAGCGCGAGGCCGCCGATGAGCTGCACGTCGAAGTGGCGCATGCCCAGCACGCGCCGCGAGGCCTCGCGCACGACGGCGAAGGCCTCGGGCAGCACCTCCTCCAGCGAGGCGCCGCCGGCCACGCGGGCCTTGAGCTCGGGCGTGCGGGCCGCGAGGGCCTCGTCGGAGAGCTTTTCGGTGGCGGGCTCGAGGGCGTTGATGGTCTCGACCGTCTTCCGGTACTGCTTCAGGAGGCGGTCGTTGCGGCTGCCGAAGATGGCCTTGAGGACGTTGGAGAGCACGGGGCGGGCGGGGGGGAAGGACCGATGCGAAACCGGCCCCAACGGGGCCGGACGAGGAGCGGAATTATAAGGTGAAATGGGGCCGGCCGGCCGGAACGCAAGCCCCGGCGCGGCCGGGCCTCACCGGTGCGAGGCCACGACCGGCACGCCGGTCTTGCGGTCGAGCGCGAGGAACTTGTTGGGGTTCAGGGGCACGCCCTTCTCGCGCACCTCGAAGTGCAGGTGCGGGCCCGTGGTGCGGCCCGTGTTGCCCACCTGGGCGATCACCTGCCCCTTCATCACCACGTCGCCCACCTTCACGTTGCTGCGCAGCAGGTGCGCGTAGCGCGAGGTGAGGCCGTTGTCGTGGTCGATGTCGACGATGTTGCCGTACTCCGGGTGCGGGCCCACGGCGGAGACCACGCCGCCGGCGGCCGCCATCACGGGCGTGCCGGGGGTGGCGATGATGTCCACGCCGGTGTGGAAGGTGTTGCGGCCCGTGATCGGGTCGATGCGGTAGCCGTAGTTGGACGAGTAGTAGCCGCCCAGCACGGGCAGCGTCGTCGGGATGGTCTTGCGGGCGAGGCGGTCGTCCATGAACACGGAATCCAGCACGCCCATCTTGTCGCTGCGGTCGTCCAGGATGCGCGAGATCTCGTCGAGCTTCTGCTGGAATTCCGGCAGGGAGAGGTCGCGGGTGAACGCGGGCGACGGCGCCGCCCCGCCCTGCCCGGGCTTCTCGTCGAAGCGGAATTCCGTGGGCTTGATGCCGGCGGCCTTGGCCAGGCGCTCGCCGAAGGCGTCCAGGCGCAGGATGCGCGCCTGCAGCTCGCCCACGCGCACGGCCAGCGAGTTGAGCGACTCCCGCATCTCCGTCTCGTTCTTCTTGAGGTCCTCCTCGTGCAGGGAGGCGAGCAGGGCGCGCAGGTAGGGGTTGCGCAGGTCCGTGGAGAACTTCATCGTCACCACGTAGGTCGCCATCGCCAGGAAGAAGCCCGCCATGAGGATGCCCAGCGCGATCAGGGCGACCTGGGTCTGGGACAGCGTGACGTTGCGGCTCCTCGCCAGGCTGTCCGAAACCAGAATAATGTTCATCCCTCAGCACTCCTCGTCGCCCACGATGGCCATCGACCCGATAGCCCGGCTGTTACGCAATCACCCCGACCTCGACCCGATCCGGGACCGGATGGCCGAGGCCGGGCGTCTCCAGGCGCGATACCGCGACCTGGTGCCCGAAGAGCTCGCTTCCACGAGCCGGGTTTGCGCCGTTGATGGCACGACTGTTGTGGTTCGCGCGGACTCCGCGCCGGTCGCCGCCGCCCTGAGGGCGATCGCGCCGAGACTGCTGGCCGGGCTGCGAGAGGCCGCCGGGCCGGGGAAAAACTCGTTGAAAAACAAGCGGGATCAAGAGCTTACCGCATTGAGGGTCGAAGTTCAAGTCTCCGCCCGCCCGCCGCGCCGGGCGCCGGCCCCGCGCGGGGAGCTGCCGGTGGAGCGCCTGGAGCGCCTGGCGAAGGGCCTTTCGGACTCGCCGCTGCGCGAGACGCTCGAGCGGATCGTGGCCAGTCAGAGGAAGAGCAGGACGCGCTCGAAGAGGTAGAGCAGCCCGAAGGCGACCGCCACCACCAGCGCCGTCTGGGCGATGCGGGCGGCCAGGCGCAGGTACCGCGGGTCCCGGGTGACGATCCAGGCGACCGCGAGCCCCCCCAGGAAGAGGAGGGCCAGGAGGCCGAGGGCCCGCAGCAGGAGCACGGCGGGAGGGCGGCCGGCCTTCAGGCCGGCTGCAGCGCCATGTTCGCGAACGCGGCCGGCAGGTCGCCGGGGGCCTCGAAGGTCACCAGCTCCCACGCCGAGGCGTCGTCCAGGAGGGCGCGGACGAGCTGGTTGTTGAGCGCGTGCCCCGACTTGTGGCCGCGGAAGGCGCCGATCACCGGGTGGCCGGCGAGGTAGAGGTCGCCCACGGCGTCCAGGGCCTTGTGCTTCACGAACTCGTCGTCGAAGCGCAGCCCCTCGGCGTTGAGCACGCGGAAGTCGTCCACCACGATGGCGTTGTCCAGCGAACCGCCGCGGCCCAGGCCCGCGTTGCGCATGGCCTCCACGTCCTGGGTGAAGCCGAAGGTGCGCGCCCGCGCCACCTCCTTCACGAAGGAGACCTCCGCGAAGTCGATGTCCACCGCCGTCTCCGACTGCTCGAACACGGGGTGGCGGAACTCGATGGTGAAGCCGACCTTGAAGCCCGGCCAGGGCGCGAGGCTCACGCGCCGGTCGCCCTGCTCCAGGGCGATCTCCCGGAGCACGCGCAGGTAGCGCTTGGGCGCCGCCTGCTCCTCGATGCCGGCCTGCTGCAGCAGGAAGACGAAGGTGGCCGCGCTGCCGTCCATGATGGGCACCTCCTCGGCGGAGACGTCCACGTAGGCGTTGTCGACCCCCATCCCGAAGAAGGCGCTCATCAGGTGCTCGACGGTGGACACCCGGGCCCCGTCCTTCTCCAGCACGGTGGCCATGCGCGTGTCCGTCACGTTGTGCGCCCGCGCGGGGATGGCCGGGCTGCCGGGCAGGTCGGAGCGGCAGAAGACGATGCCGGTGTCCGGCGCGGCCGGGCGCAGCACGAGCGTGACCTTGCGGCCGGTGTGGACGCCGACGCCGGTGGCCCGGACGAGGGACTTGAGGGTGCGCTGGCGGATCATGGGCGCGGGCCGGCGTCGTGACGGGCGGCGGCGAGTTCGGGGGAAATGCCGAATTCTATCATCACCTTAGGTCCCGCCCGCCGCCGGCGGCGCGCGGAAATGAAAAAGGCCCGCTCGCGCGGGCCAGGGGGAAGGCGGGCACGGCCGCCGGGAGACGGCGGCGGCCGCGGTGCTGCCAGGCGCCCACCTTCGCAGGTTGCGGCGTCCGCCCGGGCGGTCCGGCCCGGGCCGCGCGCCTCAGTCCGCCTGCTTGCGCAGGAAGGCGGGGATGTCGAGCGTCTCCATGCCGGAGTGGCGCAGGGCGTCCACCGTCTGGTCGCGGCGCCGGCGGAAGGCGGCCGGCTGCTCGAGCTCCTCGTAGTTCACGGCCATCGGCTCGTCGTGCGTGCCGGTGCGCTGCACGATCGTCATCGTCGGCTGGCGCTGCGCGGCCGCGCCGCCCAGGCCGGTGGCCACGATGGTCACGCGCAGCGACTCGGCGATCGCCTCGTCGATCACGCTGCCGTAGATGATGGTCGCGTCCTCGGCGGTGAACGAGCGGATGGTGTTCATCACCTCGTGCACCTCCTTGAGCTTCAGGCTCCTCGAGGCCGTGATGTTCACCAGCACGCCGCGCGCGCCGGCCAGGTGGATGTCCTCGAGCAGCGGCGAGTGCACCGCCTGCTCGGCGGCCATCTGCGCGCGCTCGGGGCCGGCGGCCATGGCCGAGCCCATCATCGCCACGCCGTTCTCGCTCATCACCGTGCGCACGTCCGCGAAGTCCACGTTCACCAGGCCCGGGCAGTTGATGACCTCGGCGATGCCGGCCACGGCGCCGTTGAGCACGTCGTTGGAGGCGCGGAAGGCGTCCTCGTACGTGACGTCCTCGCCGAGCACCTGCATGAGGCGCTCGTTGGGGATGATGATGAGCGAGTCGACGTGCTGCTTGAGCGCGTCGATGCCCACCGCCGCCACCTTCTGGCGCTTGCCCTCGAAGTCGAAGGGCTTGGTGACCACCGCCACCGTGAGGATGCCCATCTCGCGGGCGATGGAGGCCACGACCGGTGCCGCGCCGGTGCCGGTGCCGCCGCCCATGCCGGCCGTGATGAACAGCATGTCGGCGCCCGCCAGCAGTTCCTCGATGCGGCTCCTGTCCTCCTCGGCGGACTGCCGGCCCACCTCGGGGTTCGCCCCCGCGCCCAGGCCCTTGGTCACGCCCGTGCCCAGCTGCAGGGTGGTTCGCGCGAGGCACCGCTTGAGCGCCTGGGCGTCGGTGTTCATCGTGATGAACTCCACGCCCTGCACCCCGTTGTTGATCATGTGGTCCACGGCGTTCCCGCCGCAGCCCCCGATTCCCACCACCTTGATCACCGCTTCCGGCGATTGGGCTTCCAGCAACTCGATCATCTGTCGTCTCCTTTTGTTGTGACTGCACCTGCCGCGGCCGCCGGCCCCGCTGCTTCCCGCCGGCCCTAGAAATTGCCCTTGAACCAGTTCTTCATCCGCTCGAACACGTCCTTGAACCCCGTGCCCGCGATCTTCGCGTGCTGCTCGCGCTTCACCTGCTCCAGCCCGGCGAGCAGCAGCCCCATGCCCGTGGAGTGGCGGGGGTTCCTCACCACCTCGGCGAGCGCCCCCGCGTACTGCGGGAAGCCCACGCGCACCGGCATGTGGAACACCTCCTCGCCCAGCTCGACCATGCCCTTCATGAGGGCGGTGCCCCCGGTGACGACGATGCCGGAGGACAGCAGCTCCTCCAGCCCGCAGGAGCGCAGCTCGCGCTGCACCAGCGAGTAGAGCTCCTCGACGCGCGGCTCGATCACCTCCGCCAGCGTCTGGCGCGAGATCTCGCGCGCGCCGCGGTCGCCCACGCCCGGCACCTCGATCATGTCGTTCACGCTCGCGAGCTGGCGCAGCGCCACGCCGTGGCGGATCTTCAGCTCCTCGGCGTCCTTGGTCGGCGTGCGCAGCGCCATCGCGATGTCGTTGGTGATCTGGTCGCCGGCGATGGGGATCACGCTCGTGTGCTTGATGGCGCCCTCGGTGAAGACGGCCAGGTCCGTGGTCCCGCCGCCGATGTCCACCAGGCAGACGCCCAGGTCGCGCTCGTCGTCCAGCAGCACCGCGTCGGCCGAGGCCAGGGGCTGGAGCATGAGGTCGCGCACCTCCAGGCCGCAGCGGCGCACGCACTTCATGATGTTCTGCGCGGCCGAGACGGCGCCCGTCACGATGTGCACCTTCACCTCCAGGCGCATCCCGCTCATGCCCAGCGGCTGGCGAACGCCCCCCTGCCCGTCGATGATGAATTCCTGCTCCAGGATGTGCAGCACCTGCTGCTCCATCGGGATGTTCACGGCGCGGGCGGTCTCGATCACGCGGTCGATGTCGTACTGCGAGACCTCCTTGTCCTTGATCGCGACCATGCCGTGCGAGTTGAAGCTCTTGATGTGGCTGCCGGCGATGCCGGTGATCACGTCGCGGATCTTCACGTCGGCCATGAGCTCGGCCTCCTCCAGCGAGCGCTGGATGGCCGTCACCGTGGACTCGATGTTGACCACCGTGCCCTTCTTCAGGCCGCGCGAGGGGTGGCTGCCCATGCCGACGAGGTTGAGCGTGCCCTCGGGCGTGACCTCCGCCACCAGGGTCACGATCTTGGAGGTGCCGATGTCCAGGGCCACCAGCACGTCCCGGCTCTCGCGGTTGCGGTTCACGATCATGGTCTCGCCTTCTTCCTCATGCGCGCCGTCCCCGAGGCGCGGCCGTCGCCGGCTTCGCCGGGGCGAGGCCCCGCAGCGCGAAGCCGTTGGGATAGCGCAGGTCGGCGCGCGTGGCCGAGGCCGCGACGGCGGCCACCTGCGGCCAGGCCGCCGCGAAGCGCGTGAGGCGCGGCACGATCTCGCCGCGCCCCAGGTCGAGCGTGAAGCCCGAGGCGAGCCGCACCTGCCAGGCGCGCCGCGCCGTCAGGCGCAGCTCCCGCACCGGGCTGCCCAGCGGCGCGGCCGCCGCGACGATCGCGCCCCACTCGGCGGCCATGTCGGCGGCCGAGCCCTCGGGGCCCGTGAAGCGCGGCAGCTCGCCCTCGTAGCGCGCCGCGAAGAGCTCGCCGCGTTCGCTCACCAGCCGGGCGTCGTCCCAGCGCGCGAGCGGCACGTGGGCCTCGACGCGCACCTGCAGCGTGCCGGGGAAGGCGAGGCGCACGGCGCAGTCGCGCACCCAGGGCAGGCGCCGCACGGCCTCGCGCACCTGCGCGAGCGGCACGTCGCGCACCGCGCGCCCGCGCAGCCCCGCGGCCAGCCGCTCCAGGGCGTCGGCCGGCACGCGCGCCGTCTCGCCCGTGAAGCGCACGTCCGTCACCGGGCGGCGCTGCAGCGCGTCCCACCCGGCCCAGGCGCCCGCCGCGAGCACGGCCGCCGCCGCGAGGCCCGCGGCGGCCCGGAGGGCGAGCGCGAGAGGCGGCCTCACCGCGCCGTCTCCAGGCCCGCGCCCTCGAGGATGCGAAGGCACAGGTCGGGGTAGGCGATGCCCGCCGCGCGCGCGGCGATCGGCACCAGGCTGTGGCCCGTCATCCCGGGCGAGGTGTTCATCTCGAGGAAGGCGTAGCGGCCGTTGTCGCGCAGCATCACGTCGGCGCGCCCCCAGCCGCGGCAGCCCAGCACGCGGAAGCCCTCCAGCGCCACCCGCTGCAGCTCGCGCTCGAGCGGCTCGACGAGCCCGGCGGGGCAGTGGTACTTCGTGTCGTCGGTGAAGTACTTGTTGCGGTAGTCGTAGTTGCCCTGCGGCGCCTCGATGCGCACCAGCGGCAGCGCCTCCTCGCCCAGGATGCTCGCGGTGAGCTCGCGCCCGGCCACGAACTCCTCGGCCAGCACCAGCGTGTCGTGCCGCGCCGCGAGCGCGAAGGCCTCGGGCAGCTCGGCCGCCAGCGTCACCTTCGTGAGGCCCAGCGTCGAGCCCTCGCGCGAGGGCTTCACGATCATCGGCAGGCCCAGGCGCCGGGCGAGCGCGCCCCAGTCCGTGGCGGCCGTGACGACCTCGAAGCGCGGCGTCGGGATGCCGGCCGCGATCCACACGAGCTTGGTGCGCCACTTGTCCATGGCGAGGGCCGAGGCCAGCACGCCGCTGCCGGTGTAGGGGATGCCCAGCACCTCGAGCGCGCCCTGCACCGTGCCGTCCTCGCCGTAGCGCCCGTGCAGCGCGATGAAGCAGCGCGCGTAGCCCTCGGCCCGCAGGGCGAGGAGGTCGCGCTCGGCCGGGTCGAAGGCATGCGCGTCCACGCCCTTCTCCCGCAGCGCCGCGAGCACGCCCCGGCCGCTCATCAGCGAGATCTCCCGCTCGGCGGAGGGCCCGCCCATGAGCACGGCCACCTTCCCGAGCGCGCGCGGGTCAGCCACGGCCGCCTCCCGGCTCGCCGACGATGCGCACCTCGCGCACGAGCGCGATGCCCGTGGCGGCCCGCACCGTCTCCTGCACGTGCGTCACGAGGGCCTCGATGTCGGCCGCGCTCGCCCCGCCCAGGTTCACGATGAAGTTCGCGTGCTTCGGCGAGACCTGCGCGGCGCCGACGCGGTGCCCCTTGAGGCCGCAGGCCTCGACGAGTCGCGCGGCGTGGTCGCCCGGCGGGTTGCGGAAGACGCTGCCCGCGTTGGGCTGGTTCAGCGGCTGGGTGGCCACGCGCTTCACGAGCAGGGCCTTCATGGCCGCCATGGCCGGCGCGAGCTCGCCGCGGCCGAACCGGAAGGTCGCGTCGACGAACCACTCCCCGTCGAAGCCGCGCGCGGCCACGTGCCGGTAGCCGGTCTCGAAGTCCGCGGGTGCGCGCTCGCGCAGCCCGCCCTCGCGGTCGACGGTGCGCACGGCCGTCACGTGGTTCCAGGTCTCGCCGCCGTAGC
>JAKOWJ010000097.1 GCA_029781595.1 Pseudomonadota bacterium
AGAGCACGAAGCTCGCGCGCGCGAACACGTCCTCGGGCAGCAGCTTCACGCCCTTGGGCAGCAGCCCGTGGAGCTCGATGAAGCTCTTGACCGCGTTGAACAGTCCCTCGCGCAGGCCGGCCTCGTGAGTGCCGCCCGCCGAGGTCGGGATCAGGTTCACGTACGACTCGCGCACCAGCGCGCCTTCCTCGGTCCAGGCCACCGCCCACTGCGCGCCTTCGCCCTCGGCGAAGGTGTCGTGGCCGCTGCCGATGTACTGCTCGCCGACGAAGGGCGGGATCACCGGCTCGGCGTCGCCGTGCGCGGCGAGCGCCTCGCCGAGGTAGCCGCGCAGCCCTTCGGCGTACTGCCACGTCTGCGCCTTGTCGCCCTTCTCCTCGAGCAGGCTGACCTTCAGGCCGGGCAGCAGCACGGCCTTGGACCGCAGCAGGTGCACGAGCTCGCCGTGCGGGATCGCCTGGCTGTCGAAGTAGCGCGGGTCGGGCCAGCAGCGCACGCGCGTGCCGGTGCGCGGCTCGCCCTTGGCCGGCGGACGCGACTTCAGCTTGCCGACGACGTCGCCGCCGGCGAACACGATCTCGTGCGCGGCCCCGTCGCGCCATACGGTGACCTCGAGCCGCTTGGAGAGCGCGTTCGTCACCGATACGCCCACCCCGTGCAAGCCGCCGGAGAAGCTGTAGGCGCCGGCGCCCTGCTTCTCGAACTTGCCGCCCGCGTGCAGCCGCGTGTAGACGATCTCCACCACGGGCACGCGCTCCTCGGGGTGCAGCCCGACCGGAATGCCGCGGCCGTCGTCCTCGACGGTGACGCTCGAGTCCGCGTGCAGGGTGACCGTGATCTGCCGGCAATGGCCGGCGAGCGCCTCGTCGGCGGCGTTGTCGATCACCTCCTGCACGATGTGCAGCGGGTTTTCGGTGCGCGTGTACATCCCGGGCCGCTGCTTGACCGGCTCGAGGCCCTTGAGCACCCGGATCGAGGACTCGCTGTATTCGTGTTTTCGCGTCGCCATGTGTCGCGTCGCCGTGCTCGGGACCGGCATCCGGCCGAGCGCCGGTGCGGGGCGCCGCCGGGCAGGACGGCTGGCGCCGCCCGGATTGTACGTCCGCGCGCGATTGGCCCTGTGGA
>JAKOWJ010000102.1 GCA_029781595.1 Pseudomonadota bacterium
GGACGGCCGGCGCCACCACGGCGCGCCTCATGGCCTGGAGCACCACCATCACCGCGGTGGCGCTGCTGCCCGTGGCCGCGCTCTCCCCGCAGCCGATGCTGCCCGCGGGGATGCACGGCTGGATGGTCCTCGCGGGCCTGGCGCTCGTCTCGCAGGTGATGGGCCAGGGGCTCATCGCCTACGCCTTCGCGCACCTGCCCACCTCGCTCTCGGCGGTGAGCCTGCTCATCCAGCCGGTGATGGCCGCGCTCTTCGCGTGGGCCCTCTTCGGCGAGGCGATCGGCCCCGCGCAGTTCACGGGCGGGGCCGTGGTGCTGGCGGGGATCTGGCTCGCCAAGCGCGGGAGCTGAAGGCGCCCGCGCGCCTGGCACGTCTCAGCGCTTGGTGACGACGACCTCGAGGTACTCCCCCGGCACCACGAGCGAGGACGACCCCGCCACGTTCATCCGCTCCAGGAGCTTGGCGATGTCCGCCGCCATGGCGCGCTGGCCATCGGCGTCCAGCGCCGCGAAGGCCCGGTGCGTGGGCCCGTAGTAGTCGCGGAAGACCTGCAGCCAGTGCGCCGCCGAGGCGTAGCGGAAGTTGAAGACGCGCCGCTCGCAGCGGATGTCCTGCGCCTGCGGGCCGAAGAGTTCGACGATGTGCGGCTCGGTGCCCCACAGCGCGGGGGACTTCAGGCCCGCCGGCGGCGGCACGTAGGCGCCCACCACCTTGAAGAGCTGGCCGATGAAGCCCTCGGGCGTCCAGTTGGCGAGGCCGATGCGCCCGCCGGAGCGCGCGACGCGCAGCATCTCGTGCGCCGGGCGCTCGTGGCGCGGCGTGAACATGGCGCCGAATGTGGAGAGCACGACGTCGAAGGTGCCGTCGGCGAAGGGCAGCGCCTCGGCGTCCGCCGTACGGTAGTCGATGTCGAATCCGTCGGCCTTGGCGCGCGCGGCGCCGCGCTCCAGCAGCGCCGGCACGAAGTCGGTGGAGGTGACGCGCGCGAAGCGGCGCGCCGCGGCGAGCGTGGCATTGCCGTTGCCGGCCGCCACGTCGAGCACGCGCTCGCCGGCGCGCACGTCGGCGGCCTCGGCGAGCGTCTCGCCCACGATCTGCAGGGTGATGCCGATGACGGCGAAGTCGCCGCTGGCCCAGGTGGCCTGCTGCTTCGCCTTGATGGCGTCGTAGTCGGGCTGGTTGGCCGCTTGGGCGGCCTTGTCGTGCTTGGTGACGCAGGTGTCGGTGGTCATGTCGTTTCCCCAGGTGGATGTCGGGCCGTCGCCGCCGCAGGGCGGCGCGGGTGGCGAATCCTCCGCCCGCGCGCGCCTTGACGCTGCGCCGGGCGTCGCGCATATTTGCCCGCGCCTCCGGAACGGCCCCGCGACCCCGCCGTTCCTTGACCAGGGCGCCGCGCGGCTTGCCCGCGCGTCCGGAACCCGCCCCCATGACCAGCGACACCCTGTCCGACGTGCTGCGTTCCGTGCGCCTGCGCAGCGCGGTCTTCTACCGCGTGTGCTGCCGCGAGCCGTGGGCCGCCGAGTCGCCCGCCCCGGCGGAGATCGCGGACGCGGTGATGCCCGGCTCCGAGCACGTGATCGAGTACCACCTCGTCGCGCGCGGCGACGGCTGGGCCGCGGTCTCGGGCGAGAAGCCCGTGCGCCTCGCGGCCGGCGACGTGGTGATGTTCCCGCAGGGCGACGCGCACGTGCTCTCGAGTGCCCCGGGCCTGAAGGCCGTGCGCCGCGAGCCCGAATGGATGCGCGCCACGCGCGACGAGCCCAAGCCCATGCCGATGTCTGTGCACAACGGCGTGGCGCGTCCCGGCGACGACGCGCAGGCCGACGCGGTCCTGCTCTGCGGCTTCATCGGCTGCGACCGGCGGCCCTTCAACCCGCTGGTGGCCTCGCTTCCGCGCCTGCTGCACATCCCCGCCTCCCCCGACCGCGCCTGGGTGGGCACGGTGATCGGCCAGGCGGCAACGGAGTCCGAGGGCGCCCGCGCCGGCAGCGACGCCCTGCTCGCGCGCATCGGCGAGATGGTCTTCGTGGACGCGGTGCGCCGGCACGCCGAGTCGCTGCCCGACCCGGCCGGCGGCTGGCTCGCGGGCCTGCGCGACCGGCACGTGGGCCTCGCCCTGGCCGCGCTGCACGCGAACCCGGCGCGCGCGTGGACGGCGGACGACCTGGGGCGCGAGGCGGGCCTGTCGCGCTCGGCGCTGCACGAGCGCTTCGCGCAGCTCGTCGGCCAGGCGCCCATGCAGTACCTCGCGCAGTGGCGCATGCAGCTCGCCGCGAACCTGCTGCGCACCACCACCGCCACGGTGGCCACGGTGGCGCTGGAGGTGGGCTACGACTCCGAGGCGGCGTTCGCGCGCGCCTTCAAGCGTCAGGTGGGCCAGCCGCCCGCGGCGTGGCGCCGGGCACAGTCGCGCTGAGGGTCCCCCGGGGCTAGCGCTTGACGAGCGGCGTGCCGAAGAACTCGCGGTAGAGGTAGTCCTCCAGCTCGGCGTTGTTCTCCGGCGCGGCCGAGAGCACCACCACGCGGCCGGCGTGCCGCGAATCCCAGTTGAAGTCGCCCGTGTAGTAGGTGCGGATGAGCGCGATCATGCGGCGGATGATGGCGAGCTGCACGTCGCCACCCGGGCCGGCGTCCACCTGGATCACCTGCTTCCAGCGCTTGCGCGACTCGGTGCGCCAGCCGTTGAACGAGAACTCCGCCGTGCGCGGGCCGACGTGCATGATGGTGAAGACCCCGCCCGTGTTGTCGCTGTCCGAGAGCGAGGCGAGGTTCTTGGCCAGGCCCGAGCGCGCCGCGCCACCGGCGGGCGGGCGGGTGGCCGACGGGCCGTAGGCCAGGCGCTCCTCCCACGCCTCGATGCGCGCGCGGCGGGCGGCGATGAACTTCGACATGTCCACGGCGGGCTCGCGCGGCGGCGCGACCGCGACGGCCGGCGGGGCGGGGGCAGGCGGCGGCGCCGGCACCGCGTCGGGGGGCGGCTGCGGCTTCGGCGGCATGGCGAGCGGCACGCGGCG
>JAKOWJ010000119.1 GCA_029781595.1 Pseudomonadota bacterium
GCAAGCGCGCCAGGGCCTATCTCGCCGAGCGCGGCGTCGGCTTCCGCGAGGTGGACATCGAGGCGTCGGAGCCCGGCCGGCGGGAGTTCGAGCAGTACGGCGGCCGCGGCGTGCCGCTCATCCTCGTGGGCGAGCGGCGCATGCGGGGGTTCAGCCCCGCGGCCATGGACCGCCTCCTCGCGGAGCGCAAGTGAGCCTCGCCGCGCGCGCCCTGCTCGCCTTCGCCGCGCTGGCCGCCGCGGCCGCCGGCGCCGCCCCGCCGATCGAGCGCGTGAAGCTGCCGCCGGGATTCGAGATCTCCCTCTTCGCGGAAGGCGTGGAGAACGCGCGCTCGATGGCGCTGGGCGGGAAGGGCTGGCTCTTCGTCTCCACGCGCACCGCCGGCAAGGTGTACGCCATCCGCCACGACGGCCGGCGCGCGCTGGAGACGCTCGTCATCGCGCGGGGCCTGGACATGCCCAACGGCGTCGCGGTGAAGGACGGCGCGCTCTACGTGGCCGAGGTGAGCCGCGTGTGGCGCTACGACGGCATCGAGGCCAGCCTGCCGAAGGTGCCCAGGCCCGTCCTGGTCTTCGACGGCTATCCCGGCGACCGCCACCACGGGTGGAAATTCATCCGCTTCGGCCCGGACGGCTGGCTCTACGTGCCCGTGGGCGCGCCCTGCAACGTGTGCGACCGCGAGGCGCCCTACGCCTCCATCACGCGCCTGAAGCCCGACGGCTCGAGGATGGAGGTGGTGGCGCGCGGCGTGAGGAACTCCGTGGGCTTCGACTGGCACCCCGTGACGGGCGAGCTGTGGTTCACGGACAACGGCCGCGACATGCTGGGCGACGACGTGCCGTCCGACGAGCTCGACCACGCCCCGCGCCCGGGAATGCACTTCGGCGTCCCGTACTGCCACGCGGGCGACGTGCCCGACCCCGACTTCGGCCGCGGCAAGGACTGCGCGGCGTACGCGCCGCCGGCCGCGAAGCTGGGCGCGCACGTCGCCTCGCTGGGCATGCGCTTCTACACCGGCGCGATGTTCCCGCCCGGGTACCGCGGCCAGGTCTTCATCGCCGAGCACGGCTCGTGGAACCGCTCGCGCAAGGTCGGCTACCGCGTCGTGCGCGTGCGGCTCGCGGGCGAGCGCGTTGTCGAGCAAGCCGTATTCGCCGAAGGGTTTCTCGACCCGGAAACGGACACCGCGTGGGGCCGGCCCGTCGACGTGCAGGTGATGCCGGACGGCGCCCTGCTCGTCTCCGACGACCTCGCGGGCGCGATCTACCGCATCTCGTGGCGCAACCTTCCCGGTGGTTGATCCTCGTCAAGCCCGCCCGGCGGTACCCCCCCTAGTCTGGCCCGGTTGAAGAGCGACCGGGCAGTGGAGGGACCGCCATGTACAGCATGCGCGTGAAGAGCATCATGGAGAAGGGCAAGCGCCTGGTGGCGCCGCCCGGCACGACCGTGGCCAAGGCCGCGAAGCTCATGGCGAAGAAGAACGTCGGCGCGGTGATGGTCGTCGACGAAAGCCGCCTGGTGGGCATCTGCACCGAGCGCGACATCGTC
>JAKOWJ010000121.1 GCA_029781595.1 Pseudomonadota bacterium
GAGGACGCGAGCGGCCACACGGGCCGCACGGCGAGCCTGGAGCAGTGGATCGCGCAGGCGCGGCCCACCTTCGCGCGCCTGCTGCCGGGCTGCGTCTTCGAGTGCCTGCTGCCCGACGCCTACTACGTGAACTGCCGCGAGGCCGACCGCCGCGTGCGGCCCTACGGCATCCGCGCCGGCGTGGCCTACCTCGAGAACGCGATGCAGGCCGACGCCTCGCGCCTGCGGGCGGTGATCGCCGGCTTCGGCGAGGAGCGCGTGGACGAGTACCGCGTGGGGTTCACCGTGGACGGCGACAGCCACGTGGCGCACGGCGTCGTCTGGCCGCTCTACGGCCGCGAGGACGAGAGCGCCCGGCCCGGCCCCATCGAGGACCTGGTCGCCGAGCTGGCGCAGTGCGGCGTCACCGACGTGAAGAAGCTCTCGGGCACCTTCGAGCCGGAGTACTGCGAGGACTGCGGCGCGCCGCTCTTCGCGAATCCCGAGGCCGAGATCGTGCACGCGGAGCTGCCCGAGGAGGCCGACTCGCCGGCCGCGCACTTCCACTAGCCGGGCCCGCCGCGCCCGGTTACCCTGCCGGTAGGTCGGAAATCGGGGAGCGTCCCCGATTTTTCGAAATCGGGGACGCTCCCCGGTTTTCGCGGACACACCCCACACCCATGGACGCGCTCTCGGAAGTGCTTCGCCTCGCGGGCCTCGCGGGCACCGTGCTCGCGGACGCCACCGCCGGCGGCGCGTGGTGCGTGTCGGTGCCGCAGGCGAGCTCGCGCGCCTTCGCGCACGTGCTGCTCGAGGGCGAGTGCGCGCTGCAGGCGGGCGAGTCCGCGCCCGTGCCCTTGCGCACCGGCGACGTGGCCTTCCTGCCACGCGGCGAGAGCCACCTGCTGGGGTCGGACCTCGCCGCCTCCGCCACGCCCTTCGCGGCGCTGCTTCGCCCGCCGGTGGCCGGCGAGCTGGCCCCCGTCACGCTGGGCGGCAGCGGCCGGCGCGCGCGCTGGGTCACGCTCGCCTTCACCGCGGACCGCACGCTGGCCGATCCGCTCTTCCGCGCGCTGCCGGCGGTGATGCGCTCAGGCCTGCGCGGCACCGCGCCGCTCGCGTGGCTCGCCGACTCGCTGGGGCTCTCGCTCTCGGGCACGGACGCGCCGCGGCCCGGGGGCACCGCCGCGCTCTCGCGCGTGGCCGAACTGGTGCTGATCGAGGCGCTGCGCCGCCACGTCGAGGGCCTCGCGCCCGGCGGCACGGGCTGGCTCGCGGGGCTGAGCGACCGGCACGTCGGCGCCGCGCTCGCGCTGGTGCACGGCCGCCCCGGGGAGCACTGGACGGTGGAACGCCTGGCGCGCCAGGTGGGGCTGTCGCGCTCCGCCCTGGCCGACCGCTTCTCGCAGGTGGTGGGCGAGCCCATCTTCGCCTTCCTCACGCGCGTGCGCCTGCAGCTCGCGGCGCACGAGCTGGCCACCACCGGGGCCACCGTGGAGGCCGTCGCGGAAGGCGCGGGCTACGAGGCGGTGAACTCCTTCTCGCGCGCGTTCAAACGCGCCTTCGGCAAGCCCCCTTCCGTGTGGCGCCGCCGCGGCCGCCGCCGCTAGCCCGCTAGCGCAGCGCCTTCGCGAGGAAGGGCAGCGACACGTCCATCCGGTAGTCGATGTCGGAGTGCGTGTCGTCGAACTCCTCGTAGACGTGGCGGATGCCCGCCTGCGCGAGGCGCTTGGAGAGGATGCGCGAGCCGTAGTGGATGTGGTACTGGTCGCGCGAGCCGCAGTCGATGTAGATCCCGCGAAGGCTCGCGAGCGCCTTGCGGTGCTTCGCCACCAGGTTCACCGGGTCGTTGGCCTGCCAGCGCTTCCAGCGCGCGGCCAGGAGCTCGCCCGTCTCCAGGTTGAAGGGCAGGCGGAAGCCGTTGGGCGCGCGCGGGTCCGGGTCGTAGGTCGCGGCCATGCACAGGTTCATGATGGCGTGGCCCTCGCCGGCGGTGAGCTTGGGCTTCTTCCAGGCCGCGGCGAGAAAGGCCTTCACGCGCCCGTCGTCCAGGCCCCGGTCCGCGCCCTTCTCGGCCCTGCGCGCGTCGTAGGGTCCGGGGGCGATGCGCCGCGGGCGGTACTTCGCCAGCTCGTTGAGCGTGTTGGGCCAGTCGTGGTGGTACACGAAGTCGAAGTAGGCGTCGCCCGAGTGGTCCGCGACGGCGCCCCACGTGCCCGGGTACTTCATGCCGTGGACGATGGCGCCGTAGCCGCCCGAGGACTTGCCGAAGCAGCCGCGGTGCTCGCGCGAGGCCAGCGTGCGCAGCTCCCGGTCGAGGAAGGGCACGATCTCGCCCACGAGATAGTCGGCGTAGCGCCCCACCGCGCTCGAGTTCACGTACTGGTTGCCGCCCAGGGCCGTGAAGCAGTCGGGAAAGGCGATGATGGCCGGCGGCATCCTCCCCTCGTGCACGAGGCGCGCGGCGCGCTCGGGCACGTTCTCGCTGAGGTTCTTCCAGGCCACGTGGGAGAGCCCCGAGCCCATGAAGCCCACCATGTCCACGAGCAGCGGGAAGCGCTTGCCGCGTCCGCGCGTGGCGCCCTCGTCGTACTGCGGCGGCAGCCACACCGCGAGCTTGCGCACGTGCGGGTCGCCGAGGGGGTTGCCGCGCAGGACCTTCGAGTCGTGCTCGAGCACGACCACCGTGCCGGGGTGCCACTTCGGTCGCTTCAGGGCCATGGGGAGGTTCCGGTAAGGGTCGAAGCACGCAGCTTATCGGGAAAGCGGCGGGGGATTTGCGGCGGTGCGTCATGAACTCGTCACCGTTCCGGTCTAGGATGTAATCGTTTTCACGCCTTCCCCATGACCCGGCCCTCGATCAAGGACGTGGCCCTGGCCGCCCAGGTATCGGTGGCCACGGTGTCGCGAACGCTCAACGCCTCCGCGTCCGTGTCCGACGCCACGGCCCGTCGCGTGCGCGAGGCGGTCGGGCGGCTCGGCTTCCGGCCGAACCTCGTGGGGCGCAACCTGCGCGCCGGCCGCACGCGCACCGTCGGTCTCGTCCTGCCCACCTTCGCCAACGCGGTGTTCTCCGAGTGCCTGCAGGG
>JAKOWJ010000134.1 GCA_029781595.1 Pseudomonadota bacterium
GGCGGTGAACCGCGCCGCCGCCGGGTACCGGCGCGAGCTCCAGGCGGGGCCAGCACGGCCAGCCACCGTGCGCACGCGTGCCGGAGCCGACGCCGACACGGTTGCCGCGAAGATCGCGCAGGAGGCGGCGCGCGAGCACCTGGCAGATGCAAGGCGCCGCGAGCGCAACGCTGCTCTGCAGGTGGTGAAGCTCTCCGGCCTGCAGGCCCAGGTCAAGGCGGCGTCCGATGCGGGGCTCTCGAGGCTCGACGCGTTGGGCCGGCTCATCGCCAACCGCGCCGACGGGCGCATGAACGCCGAGAGCGTGGAGCAGCGAGCGATCGGCGTCGAGTCCGCGCTCAAGCGTTCCCTGGGCGAGACGTGGAGCGCGCTGGGCGACAAGTTCTTCGGCTTCCTCCAGGACGCCGACAAGATCCGCCTGCTCGTCAGAGAGCTTCGGGGCGAGGCCACGGGTGACGCGTCCGCCCGCCGCGGCGCCGAGGCGTGGCGCGCGGTCGCCGAGGACGCGCGGCGCATGTTCAACGACGCCGGCGGCGAGGTCGGGCGCCTCGAGGACTGGGGATTCCCGCAGCATCACTCGCAGGAGCTCGTCGCACGCGCCGGGAAACGGGCCTGGGTGGATGCGGTGCTGCCGGCGCTCGACCGCTCGCGATACGTCGACGACCTGGGCCGGGCGTGGGATGACGCCCGCCTCGCCGAGTTTCTCGGGAAGGCCTGGGACACCATCGCGACGAACGGCTACGCGAACCTCGAGCCCGGCAAGGCCGCGGGGACCGGCGCGGTCGCCAACCGGCACGCCGAAGCGCGAGCGATCCACTTCGCGAGCGCCGACGCGTACCTCAACTACTGGGCTCACTTCGGCGAGCGCACCTTCGCGCAGATCCTCGAGGGACACATCACGAAGATGGCCCGCGACATCGCCCTCGTGCAGAACTTCGGGCCGAACCCGGCGGCGGCCTTCCGCACGCTGCGCGACCAGGCGCTCAAGGCCGAGTCGCTGGCGGATCCGACGAAGGTCAATCACGCCGAGCGCGCGGCGCGGCGCGCCGAGGCGCTTTTCGACGTGGCCACCGGACGGACCGCGCCCGTCGCGAATCGCGCCATCGCGCGCACCTTCGAGGTGCTCAGGAACCTCAACGTGGCGGCCAAGCTGGGAAGCGCGTTCTGGGCCTCGGCCTTCGGCGACAAGGTCGCGCTGGAGACCGTGTCGCACCTGAACAACCTGCCGGCGATGCGGCGCTGGATGAACGAGCTGCGCCTCCTCAACCCGGCCAACGGCCAGGACAGGGCGCAGCTGCAGCGCCAGGGGCTCATGCTGGAGTACATGCGCTCGGCGATGTCGCGGTGGGGCGACGAGCTGGGCTCGTCTTCGCTCACGGGCAAGATCGCCAACGCGGTGATGCGCATCTCCGGCATGAACGCGATCAACGAGTGGCGGCGCGGCGCCTTCGGGCTTTCGCTCATGGACGCCCTGGGGCGCACCGTCGAGGCCAAGGAACTCGCGGAGATCGATCCCAGCGAGATGCACCTGCTGCAGAGCTACGGGATCAACGCCCACGACTGGGCGGTGTGGAAGCTCGCCAAGCTCGAGGACTTCGGCGGCGGCAACGATCGCATGCTGACCCCGGACGCCATCGCGAGGATCTCCGACGCGGAGCTGCGCACCGCGGGCCTCATCGCCAACACGGCGCCGGCGATCGAGGCGCACCGCGTGCGAGAGGGTGCGATCGCCAAGCTCCTGGGCGCGATCAACACCGAGTCCAGATTCGCGGTCGTCGAGCCGGGCTGGCGGGAGCGAGCACAGCTCTACGCCGGACTCGAGCGTGGCACCCTCAAGGGAGAAGTACTTCGCGCGTTCTGGCAGTTCAAGAGCTTCCCCATCGCCCAGTTCGAGCGCATGTGGGACGTGGCGATGTCGCGCCCCACCTTTGCCGGCAAGATCGGCGTGCTCTCCGCCGTCATGGCGCTGCAGACCCTCACCGGCGCGATGCTTCTGCAGACCC
>JAKOWJ010000146.1 GCA_029781595.1 Pseudomonadota bacterium
CACGCGGCCGCCGCGGCGCTCGGCTTGCCGCTGTGGCGCCACCTTGGCCAGGGGCGCGACGACTTCCTCCTGCCGCTGCCCGAGATCCAGATCTTCGGCGGCGGCGCGCACGCCGGACGGCGCGTGGACGTGCAGGACTTCATGGTCATCGCGGTCGGCGCTGGCGACTACGCGAAGACGCTGGAATGGACCGCCGAGGTATACCGCGCGGCCGGCGCACTGATGGGCGAAGCGGGGCTGCTGCAGGGCGTGGCCGACGAAGGCGGCTACTGGCCGGCGTTCGACACCAACGAGCAGGCACTGGATTTCCTGGTCCGCGCGATCGAGCGCGCCGGCTTCACGCCGGGGCAGGACGTCGCGATCTCGCTCGACATCGCCGCGTCGGATTTCGGTCGCCACGGCCGCTACAAACTGGCTCGCGACGGCCGCGAGATCGATTCCGATGGCCTTGCGGAGATGCTGCTCGGCTGGCTGGCGCGTTACCCCATCGTGGCCATCGAAGACCCGCTCGGCGAGGACGACCCGGCCGGGATGGAGCGTTTCACACGCGCCGCGGGCCCGCGAGTCGAGGTCGTCGCCGACGACTTCATCTGCACGGGCGCCGCGCGCATCGAGCGGGCGGCCGCGCAGGGTGCGTGCAACACCGCGCTCATCAAGCCGAACCAGGCCGGCACGCTGACCGAGACGCGCGCCGCCCTCGAAGCGGCGCGCACGGCCGGCTGGGAGAGCATCGTGTCGGCGCGCTCCGGAGAAACCGAAGACGTGAGCATCGTCCACATGGCGGTCGGCTGGGGCGCGAAACAGCTGAAGGTCGGCTCGTTCTCGCGTTCGGAACGCATGGCCAAGTGGAACGAGGGTCTCCGGGTGGCCGAGGCACTGGGCCAGGGCGGAGGCAGAATCGCGCCGCACTCGGCATTTCCGTGGGGAAAGTGACCGGACGCCCAGATCGCCTCCCTGCCAGTCGTCGCTGCCGGACCGGGCGGACTTGATCTGCATCAGCGGTTCGCTTCCCTGGCGAGCCCGAAGACCGCAACTCGGCGATACTAACGACGGTTAGGTTTGCCCCGCCCGCTCGTCACATTGAACCGCCCTTCCCCCGGCGCACTTCGTCTCCCTTTCCCCTGATTGCCGAAAGCCTTCCATGAGAACCGCCCACTTCCGCCGCCTTCTTCAGGCCCCTGACAAGGTGAAGCTCCCCGTGGCCGCGCCCGCGATAGTCGGGACGCTTCTGTTCGTCGTCGCCGTCCTCGCCCCGCTGTCCGTGACCCGGTCGGACCGCTGGCAGGCAGCGCCGATCCTGGCGGCGGCGGCCGTGATCGCCGTCATCGCCACCATCCGCTCGGCCGGGATACCGATCACCCGGGTTCTCCCGTCGGCGCGAACCGGCATCCTGGGCGCCGCTGCCGTGGTCCTGCTGCTCCTGCTCGGCGCATCGATGTCGCAACTGGTCGGCGAGGATGACCACGAGATCCTGTGGTCCGCCGTGGCCGCGGCCAGGACGAACGCGGAACTCCGCATGGAGCGGGACAATCTGCCCGCACGCGCGGCCTCGTTCAAGGCCGCGGCCATCGACAACGCCGTCGAGCGGTGGGTCGCGGATCGCGAGGCATTCCGGCGCTCGGTCCTCCGTCGCCTCTACCAGCAGCTTCCGTGGGTCGCCGACGGGCGGGCCAACCTGGAGCGCGGCATCAAGCACTTCGCCGAGCAGCGCCTGGCGCACTTCGCCGGCAGTGCCCCGGCCTGGCAGGTCACCGCGGGCTACTGCGACGAGCTCGCCCGCGGCACACCCGAAGGCGCGCCCAGGATCCACTTCGATCTTCGCACCGGCAACGATCGCATCGCCGAGGCCTACACGAAGCTCCTGGGCCGACCCGTGACGGCCGCCGAGCTCGCGCCCGCCGTGCCCGGCAGCGTGTGCGGCAATCCGGCCTCGAAGTAGCCGACGCGAAGCACATCGTGCAACACCCCGATCGCAGGTCGGCGAGGCGTACGACCCGGTAGCGACATCCGCGTCCTGACGTAACGGCCGCAAGGCCGCCGCAAGCGCGGGCACCCGAAGCCACGAATGGCAACGAATGGCCGCCGCGGCCGAATGCCGGGCGCACCCTGGCCGGAGCTTGACACATACCTACCGGTTGGTATGTACTTCCCGCCCATGACCCACACCGCGACCAAGACACCCGCACATCCTGCGCGCGGCGACGCCCGCCTCGCCCTGCTCGATGCCGCACTCGCGCTGGTGCGCCGGCAGGGCTGGGCCGCCACCTCCATCGACCAACTCTGCCGCACGGCCGGCGTCACCAAGGGCGCGTTCTTTCACTACTTCGAATCCAAGGAGGCGCTGGGCGTTGCCGCCGCACACCGCTGGACCGAGGTCACCACGCCCCTGTTCGAGAACGCGGCCTACCACCGCCATGCCGACCCGCTCGCCCGCATCCTGGGCTACCTGGATTTCCGGGTTGCCATCGTCCAGGGGCCGCTCGAGGCCTTTACCTGCTTCGCCGGCACCACGGTGCAGGAGACCTACGCGGCCTCCGAGGCCATTCGATCGGCCTGCGGCGCGTGCATCACCGACCATGCGGCCCGTCTGGAGGAGGATTTCGAGGCCGCACTGCGCAAGTACCGGCCGCGCGCCGCCGTCACCGCGGAGAGCCTCGCCCTCTACACGCAGACGGTGCTCCAGGGGGGCTTCGTTCTGGCCAAGGCGAAGGGCAATGCCGGCCCGCTGCTCGATGGCATCGCTCACCTCAAGCGCTACCTGCAGTTCCTCTTCAAGGCCCGGAGCACTTCATGATCTGCGTCGACGCGCGCCAGGAGTCGCCGATGGGCCGCGACCCGCCACTCGATCGCCACCCACGACCTTCGACGGCGAACGGCTGATCCCCGGCGGCTTCACGCCGGTGGTGGAACCCCCACATACCTCGGGAGAACGCGATGGGCAATGCGGCAGGCAGCTTCATCTGGTACGAGCTGATGACGGTGGACGCGAACGCGGCCGCACGCTTCTACGGCGCGGTGGTTGGCTGGAAGATCGCCGACCGGCCCGATCCGCAGGCCGGCGGGCCCGACTATCGCGTGATCATGCGCGATGACGGCGGCAGCGCCGGCGGCGTGCTGCAGCTCACGAACGACATGAAGGCGAACGGCGCGCGCCCGGCCTGGCTCGCGTACCTGCACGTGGCCAACGTGGACGCTGCGGTGCAGGCGATCACGGCCGACGGCGGCCGCGCACTCATGCCGAAGATGACCCTGCCGGTGGGCGAGATCGCGATGGTCACCGACCCCCTGGGCGCACCCTTCTACGTGATGACGCCAGTGCCCCCGCCCGGCAAGCCCGATGCGGCAAGCGACGTCTTCGATACGGCCAGGCCCCAGCACGTTCGCTGGAATGAATTGCAGAGCCTGGATGTCTCGCGCGCCATGCACTTCTACGCCAGGCACTTCGGCTTCCAGTTCAACGAGTCGATGCCGATGGGCCCGCAGTTCGGCGATTACCAGTTCATCGACCACGGAGGCCTGCGCGTCGGTGGCCTGATGAAGCAGGTGGACGCGGCTGCGCCGGGCGGCTGGACCTTCTATTTCGGCGTGCAGTCGGCCTCGGCTGCGAAGCGCGCCATCGAGGCGGCCGGCGGCCGCGTGCAGATGGACCTGCACCAGGTGCCAGGCGGCGAATGGGTGCTCATCGCCACCGACCCGCAAGGCGCGCGCTTCGGCGTCGTCGGGCCGAAGGGCGACTAGGATCCGGGAGGGCATCGTCACGCAAGCCGTCCCGAGGGCGACGATCCGCCAATGGTTCGACCGCGGGGCCGAGGAGGAGGCGCGCTTCTACGCCGCCACCGTTCCCGGCAGGACGCAGCGCGTCACGCTGACCGTCTTGTAGGCTCGCCTCTGGCCAAACACCGACGGCGGCTTCTGGCCGAAAGCCGCCATGGATTTCATCCCATCGGCCGCCAGATAGGCCTGCGCCCTCCGCCTCCCCCCCGCCACCGACATCGCCCCGCATCCGCCTTTCCACCGGTTTCCCCCGACGCCTTGACCTGGCGCAAACGGATCCCCGCCCCCGCGGCCGATGTCCCCCGTGGGACGCCCGCGGGCGACCCGGCCCCTCATCAACCGGGAGAACCGACATGAGCCTCATCCACTGGGGATCGAACCTCGCCCTGGGCGTCACCGTCATCGACGAGCAGCACCACCAGCTCGTGGACATCCTCAACGAGCTGCACGGCGCCATGGAAGGCGGCAAGGGCCGCGAGGTCATGGCCCACGTGCTGGGCGAGCTGATCGCCTACACGCAGATGCACTTCGCCACCGAGGAGAAGCTCATGGCCCAGCACGGCTACGCGCAGTCGGCCGCGCACAAGGCCGAGCACGCGAAGCTCGTGGCCGACGTGGGCGACTTCGCCGGCAAGTTCAAGGCCGGCAAGGCGACGGTGACCGTCGAGCTGCTGAAGTTCCTGCGCGAGTGGCTCTCGCACCACATCCTGGGATCGGACAAGGCCCTCGCGACCGCCCTGGCCGCCAAGGGCGTGCACTGAGCCCGCCGGCGCGCCCGCCTAGAAGAGGTCCACGCCCCCGCGCGGCTTGGGCGCGCTGAGCGACTTCTGGTAGTCCAGCTCGCTCCTGACCAGCGCCTCGGCGCTCTCGCGGTTCACCGGGATGCGCCGGCAGAACGCCTCGCCCGTGGCCGGCACGCACACGACCTTGCGCGCCCAGGCGCCGCCCAGGTCGGAGGCCACCAGGGGAATGCCCTCCTGGTCCAGCCAGTGCCGGGCGAACGCGGCGTTGCGCTCGCCGATGGGCATGCGGATCGCGCCCACGATGGCCCCGCCGCCGAAGGCCTTGGCCACCAGGCGCGCCTTCTTCGCGCCCTTGCCGAGCAGCGCATTCACCAGCACCTCCATCGCGAAGTCGCCCGCGAGGATGATGTCCTCGTCGTCGTTCTGCCCGCTGCCGCGCGAGGGCAGCAGGAAATGGTTCATGCCGCCCAGGTTGAGCTGCCGGTCGTAGAGGCACACCGAGACGCAGGAGCCCAGGATCGTGCCCATGGCGCCGTTGGAGTCCACGCTCCAGCCGCCGGGGGAGATGTTCTTCGCCGACCGCTCCCACTGCCGGCCGGCGGCCGCTTCCTGGGCCAGGCGCTCGCGGTCAGCGGCCATGGGCCACGATCTCCGCGGGAATGGCCGACAGCGGCAGCACGCGCATGGCGGCGCCGATCTCGATGGCCACCTTGGGCATGCCGAAGACCACGCACGAGGCCTCGTCCTCGGCGACGGTGCGCGCCCCGGCCTCGCGCATCAGCAGGAGCCCGCGCGCGCCGTCGTCGCCCATGCCCGTCATGATGACGCCCAGCGCGTTGGCGCCGGCCGCCCGCGCCACCGAGCGGAAGAGCACGTCCACCGACGGCCGGTGGCGGTTCACCGGGGGCCCGTCCATGATGTCCACGACGTACTGCGCGCCGCTGCGCCGCATCATCATGTGCCGTCCTCCCGGTGCGATGAGCACGCGGCCCGGGATGACGCGGTCGCCCGCGGCCGCCTCGCGCACCTCCACCGCGCACAGCGAGTCGAGCCGCTCGGCGAAGAGCGCGGTGAACTTCTCCGGCATGTGCTGCACCACGACGATGCCCGGGCAGGAGGACGAGAGCCCGCGCAGCACGAACTCCAGGGCCTGCGTGCCGCCGGTGGAAGTGCCCAGCGCCACCACCTTGTCCGTGGTCTGGAACGTGCCCGTCTCCCCCGCGGCGGGCGCGAGGGCCTCGGGCGCGGGCGGGGCTTTCAATCGCGAGACCACGGCGCGCGAGGCGCCGCGCACCGCGGCCACCAGGTCGTCGCCCGCGTTCTCCAGGAATCCCTTCAGGCCCAGCTTGGGCTTGGTGATGATGGAGACGGCCCCCGCCGCGAGCGCGTCCATGGTCAGCTGCGCGCCCGGACCCGCGAGCGAGGAGCAGATCACGGTGGGCGTCGGCCGCTCGGCCATGATGCGGCGAAGGAACGTCACGCCGTCCATGCGCGGCATCTCGATGTCCAGCACGATCACGTCCGGCCAGGCCTCCTTCATGCGCTCCAGCGCGACGATCGGGTCCGAGGCCACGCCCAGCACGCGGATGTCCGGCTCGCGCTCGAGGATCTCGCGGCCGACCGTGCGCACCACGGCCGAGTCGTCGACGATCATCACGCCGACGGGCTTCATCCGGGGCGCCGGTAGATGGTCGGCTTCACGCACACGAGGTCCTCGTTGATGCCGTTCAGGCTCTCCGAGTGCCCCACGATGAGGTAGCCGCCCGGCTTCAGCCGCGAGGCCACGCGGCCCACGACCTCGCGCTTGGTGCGGGCGTCGAAGTAGATCATCACGTTGCGCAGGAACACCACGTCGAAGGGCCCCAGCTTCGGCAGCGGCTCGTTGAGGTTCACCTGCACGAAGCGCACGTGCCGGCGCAGCTCCGGGGCGATGATGAAGCTGCCCTCCTGGCTGCGCACGCCCTTCAGGCAGTAGCGCCGCAGCCAGTGCTGGGTGAGGCCGCGCACGCGGTCCAGGCGGTAGACGGCCCGCGTGGCCGCCGCCACCGCGCGCGTGCTGATGTCCGAGCCCAGGATGGTCCAGGCCGCGTCCGTGCCGAAGGCCTCGGCCAGCACCATGGCCAGCGTGTAGGCCTCGTCGCCGGTGCTGGAGGCCGCGCTCCAGAAGTCGAAGGGCTGCGAGGGCGTGCGCCCGGGAAAGACGTGGCGGCGCAGGAACTCGAAGTGCGCCTCCTCGCGGAAGAAGTAGGTCTCGTTGGTGGTGAGCAGGTCCACCATCACCTGCAGCTCGCCGTCCTCGCCCGGCTCGTTCACCAGGCGGTAGTAGTCGGCGTAGCTCGCCACGCCCCGCTGCTTCAGGCGCGAGGCCAGGCGCCCCACGAGCAGGCTCTTCTTCGAGTCGGCCAGGCTGATGCCCGCGATGCGGTGCAGGAGCTGGCGGAAGCGGTCGAAGTCCGCGTGGCCGATGCCGGCGGGCACGAAGGCGTTCATGGTCGGTCGGGGCGGGGCGCCCTCCCGGCGCCCCGTCGCGCGCGGGATCAGGCCGCGGCCGCCTCCAGTTGCAGCGCCTTGGCGCCGGCGCCGGCGAGCGTGGCGATGTCGTCCACCGACAGCACGCGGTCGATGGCCAGGATGATCACGAACTTGCCCTGGCCGCGCGCCATGCCGGCGATGAAGTCGGCGCGGATCTTTGCGCCGAAGCTCGGCGGCGGCTCGATGTCGCCTGCCGGGATCTCCATCACCTCCGAGACCGCGTCCACGACGATGCCCACCTCGTGGGTGAAGTCGTCGGCCGCGATCTCGATGATGACGATGCAGGTGCGCCGCCCGACCTCGGTCACGCCGTTGCCGAAGCGCGCCGAGAGGTCGATCACGGGCACCACGGCGCCCCGCAGGTTGATCACGCCCCGGATGAAGTCCGGCATCATCGGGATGGTCGTGATGTTGCCGTACTCGATGATCTCCCGCACGTTGAGGATGCCCACGGCGAACATCTCGCCGCGCAGGGAGAACGTGAGGTGCTGCAGGTGGCTCGCATCGCCCGCCTGCATCGCCGCCGCGCCCGCGACGCCCGGGGGCACCGCGGGCACCATCGGCCTTCCGGCCGCAACGATGGCGTTCATGGCCGCCCCCCTAGAAGCGCTGGAAGTCGGGTTCCGGGGCCATCCCCATGGCGGGCGCGAGGCGCTGCGCCGCCTGGGCGAGCTTGCCGGGCCCCTTGGGCGCAGCCGGGCGCGCCGCCGGCGCCGCGTGGTGCACGGCGGACTCGTCGAGGCGGAAGAAGCGCATCAGCTCCTGGAGCTGCTCGGCCTGGCCGCCCATCTCCTCGGCGGTCGCGGCGAGCTCCTCGGAGGCCGACGCGTTCTGCTGCGTGGCCTGGTTGAGCTGGCCCATGGCGCCGTTGATCTGGCCCACGCCCGCGCTCTGCTCGTTGCTGGCGGCGCTGATCTCCTGCACCAGGTCGCTGGTCTTGCGGATGGAGGGCACCATCTCGGAAAGGAGCGTGCCGGCGCGCTCGGCGAGCTTCACCGACTCCTTGGCGACGCTGCCGATCTCCTGGGCAGCGACCTGGCTCCTCTCGGCGAGCTTCCTCACCTCGGCGGCCACCACCGCGAAGCCCTTGCCGTGCTCGCCCGCGCGCGCCGCCTCGATGGCGGCGTTCAGGGCCAGCAGGTTCGTCTGGTAGGCGATGTCGTCGATGATGCCGATCTTGTCGGCGATGGACTTCATGGCCTCGACCGTGCTCACCACGGCCTGCCCGCCCTCCTCGGCCTCGTGGGCGGCCTTGGAGGCCATCCCGTCCGTGACCTTGGCGTTCTCGGTGTTCTGCGAGATGGAGGTCGTCATCTGCTCGATGGAGGAGGTCGTCTCCTCGACGCTCGCGGCCTGCTCGCTGGAGGACTGCGACAGGCTCTGTGCCGTGGCGGAGACCTGCCCGGCCGCGTTGGAGAGGTTGTCGGCCGCGCCGCGCACCTCGCCGATGATGGACACGAGCTTGGCGACCATGGCCTGCATGGCCGCGAGCAGCAGCCCCGTCTCGTCCTTGCCGGTGGATTCCACCTTCACGGCGAGGTTGCCGCCGGCGATCTCCTCGGCCACCTTGACGGTTTCGGCCAGGGGCTTGGTGATGCTGCGCGTGACCCAGACGGCGAGGCCGATCGCGAGCACGAGGGCCACGGCCACGAGCACGACGATGAACGTGCGCGTCCTGGCGGCCGTCGCCTGGGCCTCCTCGCTCGACTTGTCCATCATCTCGCGCTGGAACAGGGCCAGCGCCTTGGCCGCGTCGTTGTACCCCCCGGCGGCCACCGAGTACTCGCCGAAGAGGTAGGACTCTGCCTTGTCGCTGTCGTGGGTCTGCGACGCGGTGTTGCCGTATCCCACCACGGTGGTGAGGGCCTCCTCGTACTTGCCGCGCGTTTCCATCAGCTTCGCGAGCAGCGCCTTGCCCTTCTCGCTGGTGATGCTGGGCGCGAGCTTCTCGAGGGTCGCCCTGTTCTCCTTCTTCACCTCGTCGATCACCGCGAGCTGCGCCTTCTCGACCGACTTGTCGGAGGTGATGAGGAGGTTTCGCACCGCGCGTGCCTGCACGAGGATGTTGAGCTGCAGGTCGGCCGTGGCCTCCTGCTTGGGCATGCGGTCGTGCACGACGACATCGATCTCGTGGGCGATGCCCGCGAGCTGCACCAGCGAGACGCCCGCGACGAGGGCGAGCAGCAGCGCCACCGCCCCGAAGCTCGCCCCGAGGCGCACGCCGATCTTCACGTTCTTGAACATGATCCTTCTCCTGAGTCCTGGTTGAACACGGTGTTTCGCTTGATTCCGGCTTCCCCGCGAATCCCCGGCCCGGCCGCCTCGCGGGCGGCCCGTCGTGCCGGTGTGGCCCAGGTCCTCAGGCGACCTTCATGATCTCCTCGAGGGCGTGGCCCTCGTCCGCCGCGGCGATCGACACCAGCGCCTGCACGTCCAGGATGAGCGAGACCTCGCCCGTGCCCAGGATCGTGGAGCCCGCGATGCCGCGCAGGTTGCGGAACATGGCGCCCAGGGGCTTGATCACCGTCTGGCACTCGCCCTGGAGCACGTCCACGACGATGCCGGCCTTGGCCCCGTTGCAGCGCACCACGACCACGTTCTCCCGCGCCGGGCGCGAGCCCTCCACCTCGAACTGCTCGCGCAGGCGCACCACCGGCAGCACCTCGCCGCGCAGGTTGATGTAGTTGCGCCCGCCCGTGCCGCCGGGCATCTCGACGCACTCGACCACCATGTCCAGCGGGATCACGTAGGACGAGCGCGCCACGCCCACCAGGAACCCGTCGATGATGGCCAGCGTGAGCGGCAGGCGGATGGTGAAGGTGGTCCCCTCGCCCTCCTTGGTCGCCACGTCGATGGCCCCGCGCAGCGACTGCACGTTGCGGCGCACCACGTCCATGCCCACGCCTCGGCCGGAGAGGTTGGTCACCTCGGCCACCGTGGAGAATCCCGGCGCGAAGATGAGGTCGATCACCTCGCGCTCGCCGAGCGTGGCGCCCGGCTCGATGATCCCCTTCTCCACCGCCTTCGCGTGGATGCGCTCGCGCGAGAGCCCCCCGCCGTCGTCGCCCACCTGGATGACGATGCCGCCGGAGTCGTGGAAGGCGTTCAGGCGCACCGTGCCGGCCGCGGGCTTGCCGCGCGCCACGCGGTCGGCCGCCGGCTCGATGCCGTGGTCGATGGCGTTTCTCACCAGGTGCATCAGGGGGTCGCCCAGCTTCTCGACCACTGACTTGTCCAGCTCCGTCTCCGCGCCCGTGATGGCGAGCTCGATCTCCTTGCCCAGCTCGCGGGCGGTGTCGCGCACCACGCGGTTGAAGCGGCTGAAGGTCTCGCCGATCTGCACCATGCGCAGCTGCAGGGCGGAATCGCGGATGTTCTCCACGAGCCGGCCCAGGATGGAGGTGGATTCCACGAGCTGCGTGTGGCCGCTTCGCTGCGCCAGGAGCGTGGCGGAGGCGCCGGCGATCACCAGCTCGCCCACCAGGTCGATCAGCTGGTCGAGCTTGTCCGCCTGCACGCGGATGAAGCGCGCCTCGTGCGCCTTGCGCTCGGAGACCTGCTTCTGCTTCTCGGCGGCCGCCACGACCACCTCGGGCTGCACCACGCCCGCCTGCACGAGGATCTCGCCGATGGGCTCGGCCGCTTCGCCGCGCCCCGCCTGCGCCGCCTGGGCCGCCAGGCCGTGCTCGAGCTCCTCGGCCGTGAGCGTGCCGGCGCGCACCAGGATCTCGCCCAGGCGCATCGTCTCCTCGGGCAGCTCCTGGATGGCCGTCACGTAGCTCACCGTGCTGCTGCGCGGCGGCAGGATGAAGAGCGTGCACTCGTCCCGGCAGAACCGGAACACGTCCTCGATGGCCTCCTTGGTGGTGTGGCCCCGCAGGTCCAGCTCGAACCCGAGGTAGCAGGTCTCCGGGTCCATCTCCTCGGCCGCCGGGATGGCGTCCAGGATGGTCGTGAGCCGCACGATCTCGCCCTGGCCCTCCAGGTAGCGCAGGAAGGAGTGGGGCTCCATGCCGTTCTTCAGCATGTCGCGGCCGAAGCGCACCGACACGTGCCAGCAGTCGTTGGCGACGGCGCGGCCCTCGGGCCCGCTCTCGCACCTTCCTGCGGCCGGCTCGCTGCCGACCTCCGGATCCGCCGCCGCCTCGCCGGGCGCCTCGCCTGCCGCGATGCGGTCCGCCGCCTCGCAGATGGCCGCGCCGGCGGCCGCGAGCGCCGCGTCGGGCTCGGGGTTTCCGGCCTCGACGCCGTCGAGCAGCGCGCCGATGTGGTCGCACCCGCGCAGCATCACGCCGACCAGGTCGGCGCTCACGGCAACCTCGCCGTTGCGCAGCCGGTCGAAGAGGTTCTCCAGGCTGTGGGTGAAGCGCTCGATGCCCGGCAGTTCGGCCGAGCCCGCTGCGCCCTTGATGGTGTGGGCCGCGCGGAAGATGGCGTTGATGGTCTCGGCGTCGCGCTCGCCCTGCTCGAGGCGAAGCGCGCCCTCCTCCACCGCCGCGAGCTGCTCGCGGGCCTCCTGGACGAAGACGGTCTGGATCGCGTCCATGGCCGCCCTCAGGCCTCGCCCGCGGGCGGCAGGGCGAGCAGGTCCCGGGCGTGGTAGAAGTCCACGATCTCGCGCACGGCGGCGCTGTCGGTGACGATGCGCACCTCGTGTCCCTGGCGCTCGGCCTCGCGCCGGGCCATCACCAGGAGCTGGAAGCCGGCGCTGTCCATCTCGGGCACGCCGCCCAGGTCCAGCTCGATGGCCTCGGAACGCTCCAGCGCCTTGAGCAGCGCCTCCTTCTGCCGCGGCGCCTCGTAGATCGTCATCGGGTCCTTGAATTTCAGCCGCCGGGCGGCCGTGCGCTTCGTCCGCATGTTGCCTCCTAGAACAGTTCCACCCGCTGGGCCTTCGCAGGCACGGCCCGGGTCGCCGTTCCCGCCGCGCGCACATGAGCCTCGCGCTGGGCGTGCATCACGTAACCGTCGTACAGCTCGTCGATGTGCCTCGCGATCCCGCCGGCGGCACCGGCGGCCGCCTCCAGGTCGCGAAGCCGCGAGGCCATCGCCTGCGCGTGCTCGTCCAGGCGCCGGGTGGCGTCGACCACCTGCTCCACCTGCTGGCGCGTCACGTCCTGGAACTGCACCGACGCGAGCGCGTTCACGAACATGTCGCCCAGGCGCCGGCTGCTCTCGGAGACGTCCGTGAGCACGCGCGACTCGCGCTGGGTGACCTCGTGGTAGCTCTCGCCCAGCCCCTGGAGCTGCGTGGCGAGCTTCTCGAGGATGGCGCGCTCGCCGGCGGCGTCGAAGGCCTCGCGCGAGCCGCGGGAGTGCGCCTCCACCGACAGCGCCACGCCGCGGATGCCTTCGTCGATGCGCGCCACCGCCTGGTTGGTGGCCTCGGCGAGCTGGCGCACCTCCTCGGCGACGACCGCGAAACCGCGGCCCACGTCGCCGGCGCGCGCGGCCTCGATGGAGGCGTTGAGCGCGAGCAGGTTCGTCTTCTTGGAGATGCCGCGCACCAGCTCGACCAGCGCGCCCAGCGCCTTGGCGTCGGCCAGCACGCGCGCCAGGCCCTCGCTGCTCGTCTCGATGGCGCACACCCGCTCCTCGATGAACCGGCGCAGGCGGTCCAGGAGCTCGTGGTTGGCCGCCAGGCGCGCCGAGGCCTGCTCGGCCAGCGCCTGCGACTGCTCGAACGACTCGGAGACGGTGCGGGAGAGGTCCGTCACCACGCCGTCGATGGACTGCAGCTGCGAGCACATGTCCGTGGCCGCCTGCTCGGTGGCCGAGACGGTGGTGCCCAGCTGCTCGCGGATGAGCCCGGTGAAGGCCGGCATGTGCTCGAGCTCGGCCGCGACCTCGTGCGCCGCCTCGGCACGGGTGGCGACCTCCCGGTCCTCCTCGCACTGCGCGGCGCGCGGGCGCACGGTGACCAGGCGGGACAGGAAGTAGAGGCCGGTGAACCCGGCCAGGGAGACCAGCGCGGCCAGGAAGTCCTCCCCGGCGTGGCTCATGCCCATGCGCGGGGCGAACTTCTCGTGATACCAGTCGTGGCCGAAGTAGGCCCCGGTCATGAGGATCGCGCCGAGCGCGACGAACACCCCGATCGAGGCGAGCGCCGAGACATCCCTGGGCACAATTCTTGTTGTTTCTGCCGCGTGCGACGGCGAGTCCATTTTCCTTTCCTGCCTATCTCATCACCAGCTTCACGGCGCCCAGCAGGTCCTCGCTGCGCGCCGGCTTCACCAGCCAGCCGGAGGCTCCGGCTGCCTTGGCCTCATCCTTGCGCGCCTGCTGGGATTCCGTTGTGAGGAAAAGAATGGGCAAAAAGCGGCAATTCGGCATTTTGCGCACCTCGCGGATGAGCTCGATGCCGTTCATGCCGGGCATGTTGAGGTCCGCGATCATGAGGTCGGGCTTCTCGCCCGCCTTGAACTTGCGAAGGGCCTCCTCGGCGTTGGAGGCCTTGTCGGTGTCGTAGCCGGCCTTCTGCAGCAGGCCCGAGATGCTGAGCAGGATCGTCGCGGAGTCGTCGACGAGGAGGATCTTCTTGGCCATGTACGGTGCCTTCCGGGTTTGCGGGTGAGGCGGGACGGGCGGATCGCTCGGGACCCGCCCGGCCCTGCGTTCGGGTTTCGGACCGGCCGCGCGGGGCTGAAGCGGCGCGCGGGCGCCGGTTGCCCTGCGTCAATCGGGCGGCCCGGGACGGCCCGGGCCCGCCGGCGACCCTAAAGTTTCTCCGCGCCGTGCCGATGGACCCTCGTCCCCAACCCTGCCCAGCGCACCCGGAGAGCCTCCATGCACGTCCTCGTCGTCGACGACAACGATATGAACCGCCTGCTCGCCACCCACGTCCTGCGCGACCGCGGCTGGCAGGTCACCGAGGCCGCCGGCGGCCTGGAGGCGATCACGCGCCTGGACACGAGCGACTTCGACCTGGTGCTCCTGGACGTCTCCATGCCGCACATGGGCGGCGACGAGGTGGTGAAGTGGCTGCGCGCGGACGAGCGGCTGGAGAGCGTGCCCGTGGTGGCCTACACCGCGCACGTGCTCCCGGACGAGATCCGGCACCTGCGCCAGATCGGCTTCGACCACGTGATCACCAAGCCCGTCACCTGCGAGGCGCTGGTGGGAGAGCTCGAGCCCTTCGCGGCGCGCGCGGGAGGCTGAGGCCGTGGCCAGCCTCTCCCCCCCCGCCCCGCCGGGCGCGGCCGCGCCGACCATGCCCGCCGGCGCGCCGCGCGAGGGCGGGCCCTTCGTCGACTGGTTCGCCTCGGGCTCGCCCGGCGGCGGCGTCTTCGTCTTCGCCCTGGTGATGCTGGTGCTCACCTGGTCGGCGGTCGTCGCAAGCATCGGCCAGGACCGGCGCGAGTCGCTCAACAGCGCCTTCGTCGCCAACGCCAACCTCGCGCGCGCCTTCGAGGAGCACAGCGTGCGCACGCTCAAGAGCGTGGACCAGGCGGTGCTCTTCCTCAAGTACCAGTACGAGAAGAACGACGGTCACATCGACATCGCCTCCTACGAGCAGCAGGGCATGATCGTGAGCTCGCTCTTCAACCAGATCGGCGTGATCGACGAGCACGGCATCTACGCCCTGAGCAACCTGCCGAGGTTCCAGCACATGAACCTGAGCGACCGCGAGCACTTCCGCGTGCACGTCGCGCGCGACTCGGCGGACCTCTACGTGAGCAAGCCCGTGCTGGGCCGCGCCTCGAGGAAGTGGTCGGTGCAGCTCACGCGCCGCATCAACAAGCGCGACGGCTCCTTCGGGGGCGTGGTGGTGGTCTCCATCGACCCCTACTACTTCACCAAGTTCTACGGCGACGTGGACCTGGGCGACGGCGGCGTGGTCACGCTCGTGGGCCTGGACGGCATCGTGCGCGCGCGCAAGACCGCCACCGACTCCACCGTGGGCCAGGACCTGCGCGCTTCCCCGAATTTCTGGAAGATCACCAGCGAGGGCGTGGGCCAGTACGCGGCGCCGAGCGCCGTGGACGGCGTGCGGCGCGTGGTCGCCTTCCGGCGCCTCTCGGACTACCCGCTGGCGGTGATCGTCGGCTCCAGCGAGGACGACGCGCTGGCCGGATGGCGCGAGCGCATGTCGCGCTCCGTGGGCTGGGGCGTGGCGGCCACGCTCGCCATCCTCGCCTTCTCCTTCTCCACCGTGCTGCTCGTGCGCCGGCTGCAGGAGAGCCGCGCGCGCGCCGAGTCGGCCAACCGGCTCAAGTCCGAGTTCCTCGCCAACATGTCGCACGAGCTGCGCACGCCCCTGAACGGCATCCTGGGCTTCTCGGAGCTGCTGGGCCGGCGCGTCAAGGGCGCGGAGGAGCGCCAGTTCGTCGACATGATCGGCCGCAGCGGCACGCACCTGCTCGAGTTGCTCAACCAGGTGCTGGACCTCGCCAAGATCGAGGCCGGGCGCCTGGACGTGCAGCGCGAGCCCCTGGCCCTGGGCCCGGTGCTCGCCGAGGCGGTGCAGGTCCACGGCCCCGAGGCCGCGCGCAAGGGCCTCACGCTGGCCGCGCCGGCCGGCGACGGCACGGCGGCCACGGTCCTCGCGGACCGCACGCGCCTGCTGCAGGTGATGAACAACCTGGTGCACAACGCCGTCAAGTTCACGGACAAGGGGTCGGTGTCGGTCACCGCGCGGCGCCTGGGGCCCGAGGTGGCCATCGAGGTGACGGACACGGGCTGCGGCATCCCCTGGGAGGCGCAGCCGCAGATCTTCGGGCGGTTCCAGCAGGCCGAAGGCTTCAACACGCGCCGCTACGGCGGCACCGGCCTGGGACTCGCGCTCTGCAAGGAGCTGGCCGGGCTCATGGGCGGGCGCATCGACTTCCGCTCGACGCCGGGCTCGGGCACGACCTTCCGCGTGTTCCTGCCGGTGGCGCCGCCGCCGCGCGAGCGCTGAGCCGCGAGGCCCCGGGGCGCTACGGCGCCCCGCCCGGCTCGCAGAGCAGGAAGAGGCTGGCGCACAGCTCCGGGTAGCGCTGGCCCAGCACGTAGCAGCCCTCGAGGAACTCCGGGCCGACGATGCCCGCCTCGAGCACGCGGTCCCACTGGAAGTTGGCCAGCGCCTTGAAGAAGATGCCCGAGCGCGCCCGCACGCGAAGGCCCGCCTCGCGCGCGTCCCGCTCCAGGGTGTCCAGCGAGTAGGTCACGCGGTGGCCGTGCTCGGCCTCGGCGGGCGTGACGGCCTGGTTGTGGGCGACGAGGCCCATGGCCACGGCGACCTGCCGCGAGGCGGCGTCCGCGTTGGGGCACACGAGGAAGAGCCGGCCCCCGGGCGCGAGCCACTCCTCGCCGATGCGCCGCAGCAGGCCCACGCGGTCGTCCAGGTGTTCCAGCACGTGCGTGAGGAACACGTTCTCGAACCTTCCGTCCAGGCGCGCCTCCTCGAAGCGCGCGTGCACGAGCCGGGCGCGCGAACCCACGCGCCGCCGGGCTTCCTCGATCGCCTCGGCCGAGCCCTCCACGCAGGTGAGGTCGCCGAAGCGCTCCGCCAGGCGCAGCGTGAAGTCGCCGCGGAAGCACCCGAGCTCCAGCGCCCGGCCCGGGAGCAGGTGCGGCTCGAAGGCGCGCAGCATGAACGGGTGCATCACCTCGAAGTCGAAGCGGTAGGCGTAGCGCCGGCCCGCGTTGTCCCGCGCCTCGCGGTCCAGGTCGCGCGCCTCAGTCATGGCCCGCGCCTGCGGCCAGCGGCAGGACCATCGCCAGGCGCTCGCCGGCGTCCTCGGCCTCGAAGCCCAGGCCGCGGTAGAGGGCCTCGGCGCGCGCATCCCCTTTCGCCGTCTCCAGCCGCAGCCTGGCGAGCCCCAGCGAGGCCGCGTGCTCGCGCAGCCGGTCCAGGAGCTCGCGGGCGATGCCCTGGCCGCGCCAGGACTCGTCCACGCTCACGCTGGTCACGAAGCCCTCGCGGCCGTCCGGGTCGTTGAGGTAGGCCGCGACCAGGCCCACGAGGCGCCGGCCCGACCAGGCCTCGAAGGTGACGGCGCGCCGGCTCAGCTTCCCGGCGTAGTCCGCGAGGTCCACCCGGGCGCCCAGCGCGGGCACGAAGTCGTCGGCGCAGCGCCGCAGGTGCGCCTCGAGCTCGCCCCGCGAGGCGCTCGCCACCGAGAGGCGGACGATGCCGCTACTGGAGGACGGCGAGGCCGAAGCCATGGCGGCCGAACTCGTTGCCGTTGTAGAGCACGCACACGCGCCCGTCGCAGACGAACGCGTGCGGGTAGCACATCATGTCCGCGTCCCACTCGCCGGAGGGGGCCTCGAGGCCGCCGCGGGCGTCGTCGCGCGTCCAGGTGGCGAGGTCGTCGGACCAGGCGTGGCCGAGGCGGTAGCCGCGCGCGGCGTTGCGGCGGAAGTCCGAGGACTCGCGGTAGCAGAAGAACATGTGCCAGCGGCCGCCCACCGAGACGACCGTGGGCAGCGCCTGGCTCTCGTCGGCGTGCAGGCGGTCGGCCACGACCTGGCGGCCCTCCTCGCGCTCCCACTCCACGCCGTCGGGCGAGGTGGCGTGCCCGATCTTGTAGACGCGGTCGGGGGCCTCGCCGCGGCCGAAGTCCTTCCAGGCCGTGCCGAAGATGTACCACATGTGGAAGCGCCCGCCCTCGCGCATCACGAAGGGGTCGCCCACCAGGAAGGGCTCCTGCGGGGTCGGGCCCAGCAGCGGCCCCGGCGCCGTGCGCTCGAAGGTGGCGCCGCCGTCGCGGCTCTCCGCCAGGCCGATGGCCGTCTCCACGGACACCGACACGCGCCGGCTCCAGCCGCAGGTGTAGCCCAGCACGCGCTCGCCGTCGCGCACGACGTTCATGGGGAAGATGCCGTGCTCGTCGAAGCAGCCCAGGCCCCCGGGCGAGATGGCCGGGCGGTCCGAGACGCGCAGCACGTGCGAGAAGTCCTTGTCCATGTCGACGTAGGCCACGTGGCTCGCCCACTTGCCGTTGACCGGGTCGCGCGCGCGCGTCGAGAAGTAGATGCGCACGAAGTCGTCGAAGACCAGCGCCTGCGGGGACTGGGCGAACTCGCCGCAGCCCACCGGCATGTGGTGCTCGCGCGGATCGAAGATCCGGCCCCGCCTTGCCCATTGCATCGCCATGTCGCCTCCTTCAGGAAAGTGCGCCGTCCAGCACCGCGAGGCCGAATCCCCGCCGGCCGACCTCGTTGCCGAGGTAGAAGAGGTACGTGCGCCCGTCCAGCTCGAGCACGTGCGGATAGGCCACCATTTGCGAGTCCCAGCCCTGCGCCGCGGGCGCCAGGCCCGCGCGGGCGTCGTCCCGCCGCCAGTGCACGAGGTCGTCGGAGCTCGCGTAGCCCAGGCGGTAGCCGAGGCGGCCGTCGCGGTAGTCCTCGCTGTGGCGGTGGCAGAAGAACAGGTGGTAGCGCCCGCCGGAGAAGGTGACGTCGGGGCTCGCCTGGGCCTCGTCGGCCTCCACGCGGGGCGCGACGAGGTCCTCGCCGTGCCGTCGCCAGCGCAGGCCGTCGTCGGAGGTCGCCATGCGGATGCGGTAGACCGGCTCCGGGCGCCCGTGGGAGAGCTTCCAGCGCCGGCCGGCGATGTAGAAGAGGTGCCAGCGGTCGTTGAACCGGCGGATCTTCGGGCCGCTCAGGATGAAGGGCTCGCCGGGCGAGGCGCCCAGCACCGGTCCCGGTCCCACGCGCTCGAACGTCACCCCGCCGTCGCGGCTCACCGCGCAGCCGATCGCCACGTCGAAGGGCACGGACTCGCAGCGCGTCCAGCCGCCGTAGTAGGCCACCACCTCGTGTGCGCGCCGCGCCACGGAGACCGGGTAGGTACCGAACTCGTCGAAGGTGCCCGTCGCGCCCAGCTCCAGGATCGGCCGGTCGGACACGCGCAGCACGCGGGTGAGATCGTTGCGGTCCAGGTCCGCGAAGCCCGTGTAGCTCACGTAGCGG
>JAKOWJ010000151.1 GCA_029781595.1 Pseudomonadota bacterium
CCCGCGCCCACCGCGCGGCGCGCCGCGGCCTGGAGGGCGGCGTCGAGCGAGGGCGGCGGCCCCTCGCCGGGCAGCTCCCTGTACGCGGCCGAGACGCGGTCGTCGCGCGGATCAGCCATCGAGGGCCTCCCGGAGCTTCGCCGTGGCGTAGCGCACGCGGCTCTTCACGGCCTCGGCGTCGGCGCCGGTGGCCTGCGCGATTTCCGCGATCGACATGCCGGCTTCCTCCTTCATCACGAACGCCTCGCGCTGCGCGGGCGGCAGGGCCTCGAACGCGGCGGCGAAGCGCGCCATCGCTTCCTTTCCGGACACCTGCGCGAAGGGCTCGTCGCCGGGGTCGCCCGGGGGGTCGCGCGCCTCGGGACCGTCCTCGCCCTCGACCTCGAGCGGCACGAGCGAGAGCCCTTTTCGGCGCCACAGGTCCACGAGGCGATTGTGCGCGATCGCGTACAGCCAGGTGGTGAACTTCGCGCGCGGCTCGTAGCGCGAGCGCGCCTCGATGGCGCGCATCCACACGTCCTGGAACACCTCCTCGGCGTCGGCGCGCGAGGGCAGGGAACGCGCCACGAAGCGGAAGACCGTCGCCTTGTGGCGGGCGTAGAGGCGGTCGAAGGCGCCCGCGTCGCCCTGCGCGAAGGCGAGCATGAGCTGTTCGTCGGTCTCGGGCACGCGGGGAGTCTACCCTCCCCGCGTGCCGGCCGCCTCAGGCGCCGGGCGGGCGGTGCCAGTAGCGCATCATCGACACCGGGTCGGGCGCGAAGCCGGGAAAGGGCTGCGGGTCGCGCGGGCGGCGCGGGGCGGGGATGACGCCCAGGGCCACCAGGTGCGGCTCGCTGTCGTAGTAGAGGACGACCGTCTCGGCCGGCTCGCTCGTCGCGCGCTCGAAGTCCACCCAGCGCGTGGGGTTCACCTCGCGGCGGCCGTGGCCGGTGCCCAGGGGCGCGTCGGCGAGCGTGCGCTTCTCGGCGCGGCTCCTCGCGGCCTCGGGCGAGACGGTGGCCGGCGCCGACGGGGGCGCGGGCTGGCGCACGCGGGCGCCCGCGGAATTGTCCGCCCCGGACTTCGCGAACGGCTCGGGGCGCTCCGGCGCCACGGCCACGGGCTCCGGCGGCTTGCGGCGGAAGAGCGCCACGCCGATCACGCCCACGTCGTCGGGCCGGCCCGTGCGCGCCGCGTAGGAGTCGGGCAGCGTGGTGAAGTAGAACGCCGCGGTCTGGCGCATGTCCTTGCGCCACCCGGAGACGTCCATGGAGCGGTACGAGTCCAGGACGTAGCCGCTCTGCGTGGTGCGCGCGGACTGGCCGGTGATGACGTTCACGCCGTCCACGCTCACGACCGCGAGCAGGTCCTCGCCGGCGACGTTGCGCACGCGCACGGCGTACTCGTTGCCGGGCCGGCCGGCGACGTAGGCGCGGCCGTCCTTCCAGTGCACCGGGAGCTCGCGCCCCTCGGTGCGGTCGACGACGGTGATGCGGGCGAGGCCCCCGACGCCGCTGGCGCAGGCGGGCAGCGCGAGCGTGGCGAGGACGGCGGCGGCGAGAAGGCAGAGGCTTTTCATGGCGGCTCCTGTCGGGCTGCCCCGGCCGGGATGGCGGGGTCAGTCCGTGAAACGGAGCCGCGGGCCGAAAGGGTCAGCGCGTGATGACCACCAGCACGCTGCAGGGCGAGTGCTCGATGAGGGCCTTGGAGACCGAGCCCCGCCACCAGCGCGCCGCCCAGCCGTCCAGGTGGCGGTGGCCCACCACGATGAGGTCGGCGCCGGTGCGCGCGGCGCAGCCGGCGATCTCGTCGACCGCGTCGCCCACCAGCACCTCGCCCTTGGCGGCGTGGCCGCACTCGGCCAGGCGCGCGAGGCCTTCGTCGAGGATGGACTGGAACTGCTGGCGGTCGCGCTCCTCGGTGGCGGCGTCGTAGATGCCGCCCTCGGCGCCGATGAACGCCGCCGGCGAGGGCATCACGGCCACGAGGAAGAGCTCGGCCTGGCTCCACTGCGCGATCTCGCGGCAGTCGAGCAGCGCCTTCTGGCCCGTCTGGGACCCGTCGTAGGCGAGCAGGATCTTCTTGTACATGGGCGGTCCTCCCCTGTCGGTGCGCGAGCCATAATGGTCGCCATGATCCGTCCCCGGCGCAAGCTCGCCCTGGCGCGAGTGTACGGGCTGCTCGAGCCCGGGCCCGTGGTGCTGCTGGCCACGGCCCACCGCGGCCGGTCCAACGTCATGGCGATGTCCTGGCTCACGATGCTGGAGTTCGAGCCGCCGCTGGTCGGGTGCGTGGTGAGCGGGCGCAACTTCTCGTTCGAGCTGCTGCGCCGCTCTCGCGAGTGCGTGATCGCCATCCCCGAGGCGCGCCTGGCGCGGCAGGTCGCGGCGGCGGGCAACCGCTCGGGGCGCGCGGGCGACAAGTTCGCGGCCGTGGGGCTCACGCCCGTGCCGGCGACGAAGGTGGGGGCCCCGCTCGTGGGCGAGTGCGCCGCCAACCTCGAGTGCCGGGTGGCCGACACGCGGATGGTGAACCGCTACAACTTCTTCGTGCTGGAGGTGGTGGCGGCCTGGATCGACCCGCGGGTGCGCGAGCCGCGGACCCTGCACCACCGCGGCCGCGGCCGGTTCATGGTGGCCGGCCCGACGGTGGCCCTGCCCTCGCGCATGCGCTGAGGGCGCAGGACTCAGGCGGCGGCCTCGCCCAGCTCGAGGTCCACCATCATCTCGTTGGCCAGCGCCTCCAGGCCGCCGCGCAGGTCGGCGTCGGACACGCCGGCGGGGACCGCGAGCAGCGCCTTCACCTTGAAGAGGCTCTCGCCCGACATCGCCGCGCTCGCCACCTGCGTCTCCAGCTCCTCGATGCTCACGCCGCGCTGCGCGAGGCTCGCCGACAGGTCGCGCACGATGCCGGGCCGGTCGTGGCCCACGAGCTCCAGGCGGATGCGCCGACCGGCCGGCGCCGCGGCCGCGCCGCTGCGCGCGATGACCACGTGCAGGCGAGGCGACTCCAGGGCCGCCAGCGCGCGCTCGAGCTCCTGCGCGCGCGACTCGGCCACCTCGAAGTGCACCATGCCCGCGAACTGCCCCGCGAGGTTGGCCATGCGGCTCGCGGCCCAGCTCGCGCCCACGCGCTGCGCGGCCTCCGAGAGCTCGTTCACGATGCCGGGGCGGTCGGGGCCGACGGCGGTCACCACCAGCGAGGTCGTCATGGATCGGTCCTGGGCGACGTAGGGTCTCGCCCGATGATAGCGCGAACGAAAAGGGGCGCCCGAGGGCGCCCCTTCGCGATGGCCGGAGGCGAGGCTAGCGCTGGTCGATCTTCGCCTTGGCGCGCAGGTCCAGCACCAGCTTCTGGATCTGCTGCTGCTGCGCGCGCTGGCGGAACTGCTCCTTGAGCTCCTCGAAGGCGGGCACCTTCAGGGGACGCACGTCGTCCAGGCGGATCACGTGGTAGCCGAAGTCGGTCTTCACCGGGGTCGTCGTGAGCTCGCCCTTCTTCAGGCCCATCACGGCGTCGGCGAAGGGCTTCACGTAGCGCGCGGCCGGGCCCCAGTCGAGGTCGCCGCCGTGCTCCTTGGAGCCCGGGTCCTTGCTCTTCTCCTTGGCGATCTTGGCGAAGTCGGCGCCCTTGCCCAGCTCGGCGATGATGGCCTTGGCGTCGTCCTCCTTGTCCACGAGGATGTGGCGGACCTTGTACTCGTTCTCGCCCATGGACTTCTTGAACTCCTCGTACTGCTTCTTGAGGTCGTCGTCGGTGATCGGGTGCGCCTTCACCTCGCTCTCGAAGAGCGCGCGCACCAGCACGGCCTGGCGGGCCATGTCCATCTGCGCCATCACCTCCGGGTTCTTGTCCAGGCCGCGCTTCTGCGCCGCCTGCACCAGCACCTCGCGGTTGATGAGCTCCTCCTTCACGGCGTTCTGGCGCTCGGGCGTGTTGGGCTGGCCGCTGGCGGTGAGCTCCTTGTTCATCATGTCGATGCGCGCCTGCGGGATCGTCACGCCGTTCACGACGATCTTGCCGGCCGAGGACTTCTTCGCCGGCTTCTCGGCCGCCTTGTCCTGGGCGAAGGCGCCGATCGCGAGGGTGCCCGAGACGAGCGCGACGGCGAGGGTTCTGAGGGTGGAATGCATGAAGGGTCCTTTATCGTGGGGTCAAAGCTGCTCGGGCGCGAACGCCTCGATTCTCAGGGCGTGTATCTCGCGTTTCATGAGGTCGCCCAGGGCCTCATAAACCATTCGATGCCTCGCGAGCGGCGGCTTGCCGCGGAAGGCCTCCGAAACGATGGTGAGCTGCCAGTGCGCGCCGGTGGCGCCGTGGCCCACGTGCAGGTGGTCCTCGTCGACCAGGGCCACGCTCTCCGGGCGCAAGGCGGCCAGGCGCTCGCGGATGGCGTCCTCCAGGCTCACGGCAGCACCTTGCGGAACGGCTTCACCGTCACGCGGCCGTAGACGCCGGCGGCGCAGTAGGGGTCCTCGCTCGCCCAGGCCAGCGCCAGCTCGCGCGAGGCGAACTCGGCCACGACCAGCGAGCCGGAGAAGCCGGCGGGGCCGGGGTCGTCCGAGTCGATGAGCGGGTGGGGACCGGCCAGCACGAGCCGGCCCTCGGCCGCCAGGGCCTTCAGGCGCTCGACGTGGGCGGGGCGCGCCGCGAGGCGCTTCTCGAGGGAGCCGGGGACGTCCTCGGCGAGGATCGCGTAGAGCATGGTCAGGGCTTGGGCGGATCGGTGACGGAGGCGGCCGCGGCGGGCTTGTCCTCCTCGTCGGGCAGGTAGCGCGAGATCCAGAAGGCCTGCGCCACCACGAAGGCGAGCATGAGTCCCATGCCGCCGAAGAGCTTGAAGTTCACCCAGGTGTCCGTGTCGAAGGTGTACGCCACCCAGAGGTTGAGGGTCCCCTTGAAGAGGAAGAAGACGCCCCAGGCCACGCACAGCTTCGTCCAGGCCGGCTCGGGCATCGTGATGCCTTCGGACATCACGGCCTTCACGAGGTTCGTGCGGAAGGCGAGCCCGCCCAGGAAGACCACCCCGGCCAGCCAGTAGAGGACGGACGGCTTCCACTTGATGAAGGTCTCGTCGCGCAGCAGCAGGGTGGCGCCGCCGAACAGGACGATGATGACGAGGCTCATCCACTGCATGTTGGAGACCCGCCGGCCGCGGGCCAGCACGTAGCCCACCTGGCCGATCGAGGCCGCGATGGCCACGCCCGTGGCCACGAAGATCCCCTGCAGCTTGAAGGCCACGAAGAAGAGGAGGACCGGGAAGAGGTCGAACAGCAGCTTCAAGGAGTGAAAAGCCCCGGAAAATCAATCCGCTATTTTCGCCCATTCAGCGGGCGGCTGTCCATTTGAGGTGCCGGCGGGCGATCCGTTCCCTGACCTCGGCGGCGATTCCCGGGGCCAGCGCCAGCGCCTGCGCCTCGGCGTAGAAGGCGGCGCGCTCGTCCGGCAGCGCCTCGTCCAGCGCGTCGAACGCGAAATCCATGAGGGCCGGGTCCTCGGTGCGGATGGCGACGATGGCGAGGTTGGCGTGCAGGACGCGCCAGGGTCGCTCCGGGTTGGAGCGCTCCAGGTCCGGGGCGAGGGCGGGCGCCACGTGGGCGATGATCCCCTGCGCGAGGCCGAACACGGCCGCCAGCTCGGGGCGCGAGCGCGCGGCGTTGGCGCGGTGGGCCAGCGCGTTGGCCACGGGCTCCACGGGCGAGAGCGCCGCCCCGTGGCGCACCGCCCAGAGCGCCGTCCCGAGGACGAAGTCGGTGGCGCAGTCGAGGAGCCCGCCGTCGCCCGCGCGGACGGCCGCCGCCTCCACGCGCGCGAGGTCGGTGAGGACGGCCGCCACCAGCTCGTCGACGCCCTCCAGTGCGAGCCGGCCCGAGCCCCCGTACTGGCGGTCCAGCGCCTGGAAGGTTTCCAGTCCGCGGCGCGTGCGGTCGACGGGCCCGGCGAGGTCCGGGGAGGCCGCGGTGGCGAGCGCCTGCAGGGCCTGCCAGCGCGCGAGCAGCGCGGCCGTGGCCACCTGGCCTTCGTCTCCGAACTCGATCTTCTTGATTTGCATCGGGAAATATTTTCGCCGCGCGGGTGCTGGCGTTCGCGTCCGGCGCCCCCAAATCAGGGGCTGGGGGGCGGATTCTGCTATAATTTCAATCGGTTCCTCAAACCCCGTGCGTTTGGACAACTTCGACCTGCACAACCACTCGACCGCTTCCGACGGCGTGCTGACACCCACGCAGTTGGTCGAGCTCGGCGCGAGAAACGGCGTGCAGGCGATCGCGCTCACCGACCACGACACCGTCGATGGGGTGGCGGAAGCGGCCGAGGCCGCCCGCCGGCTCGGCGTGCGGCTGGTGACCGGGGTGGAGATCTCCGTGAGCTGGGGCTCGACGACGGTCCACGTGGTGGGCCTGGGCTTCGACGCGGGGAACGAGGCGCTGGTGGCGGGCCTGAAGTCCATCCGCGACGGGCGGCTGGGCCGGGCGCAGCGCATGGCCGCCGCGCTCGAGGCGCTGGGCATACCCGGCACGCTGGAGGCGGCGCTCGGCTACGCGGGCAGCCCCAACCAGCTGAGCCGCATGCATTTCGCGAGGCACCTGGTGGAGACGGGCAGGGTTCGGGACACGCAGCGCGCGTTCGACAAGTACCTCGGCAGCGGCAAGCCGGCGTACGTGCCGCACGAGTGGGCGCGGCTGGAGGACGCGATGGCCTGGATCCTGGGCGCGGGGGGCACGCCGGTGCTGGCGCACCCGGGCCGCTATGGACTCCAGCCCCTCGGCCGTGCGACCCTGCTGGAGGATTTCAAGCGCCTCGGTGGCGAGGCGATCGAGGTGGTGACGGGCAGTCACCGCCCCGAGGAATACGCCACCTGGCGCCGCGTGGCCGAGGAGTACGGTTTCCTCGCCTCCCGCGGCTCCGATTTCCACGGGCCGGGCGAGAGCCCGGCGCAGCCCGGCCGGCTGCCACCGCTGCCGGCCTCGCTCGAGCCCGTGTGGACCCGATGGGCGCACTAGCCGCAGCCGCCCGGTGAGGAACAGCCGCCGGCAAGCCGGCGGCAAGCTTCGGAAGGAAGGGAAAGTCGCGGGCCCGCGGCGCGATCGGCGGGCATGGCGCGAAGCCACCTCTCAAGGAATGTCGGAATTCTTCTCGGTTCACCCGGAGAACCCGCAGCCGCGCTCGATCAAGGCGGCCGTGGAGATCATGCGCGCGGGGGGCGTCATCGCCTACCCGACGGACTCCTGCTACGCGCTGGGCTGCCACATCGGCGACAAGGGCGCCATGGAGCGCATCCGCCGCATCCGCCACGTGGACGAGCGCCACCACCTCACGCTCATGTGCCGCGACCTCTCTGAGGTGGGCCAGTTCGCGCGCGTGGACAACATCCAGTACCGGCTGCTCAAGGCGAACACGCCGGGCAGCTACACCTTCATCCTGCGCGCGACCAAGGACGTGCCGCGCCGCCTCCTGCACCCGCGGCACACCATCGGCGTGCGCATCCCCGACCACACCGTGCCCCTGGCGCTGCTCGCCGAGCTGGCCGAGCCCATCCTGTCCTCCACGCTCATCCTCCCGGACCACGGCGTGGCGCTCAACGATGCCGAGGAGATCCGCGCGCACCTGGACCACGAGGTGGACGCCATCATCGACGCGGGCCCCTGCGGGCTGGAGGTCACCACCGTGATCGACATCTCGGGCGAGACGCCGGTGCTGCTGCGCGAGGGCAAGGGCGACATCCGGCCGTTCGGCTTCGTGAAGGCGGCGCTGCACTGATGGACCTCCAGGGCATCATCGTCTACGTCGCGGTCTACGCCATCCCGGTGGTGTTCGCGATCACGCTGCACGAGGCGGGCCACGCCTACGCGGCGAAGTACTTCGGCGACAAGACGGCCTGGATGATGGGGCGCACGAGCCTGAATCCCGCGAAGCACATCGACCCGCTGGGCACCATCGTCGTGCCGCTGCTCACGGCCTTCACCGGCTTCCTCTTCGGGTGGGCCAAGCCCGTGCCCGTGAACTTCGAGAACCTGCGCGACCCCAAGCGCGACATGCTGTGGGTGGCCGCGGCGGGGCCCGGGGCCAACCTCGCCATGGCCACGCTGTGGACGGCGCTCGCGAAGATCCTGCTCGTGTCCGGCGGCGGCGGGATCGCCTGGGAGTTCTGGGTGCGCGTGGCCGACGCCGGGATCAAGGTGAACCTCATCCTCGCGATCCTGAACCTGCTGCCGCTGCTGCCGCTCGACGGCGGCCGCATCCTGGTGAGCCTGCTGCCGAACCGGCTCGCCTACCAGTACTCGCGGCTGGAGCCCTTCGGCATGGTGATCCTGCTGCTGCTCATGTTCTCCGGGGTGCTCTCCGGGCTCATCGGGCCGGTGTACAAGGCGATGCTGGGCGGCGTCTACGCCCTGCTCGGATTCTAGGGAGAAGAAGAAAGACCATGTTCGAGGACCGCGTCCTTTCCGGCATGCGCCCCACCGGCGCCATGCACCTGGGCCACTACCACGGCGCGCTGAAGAACTGGGTGCGCCTGCAGAACGAGTACCCGTGCCTCTTCTTCGCGGCGGACTGGCACGCGCTCACCTCCCACTACGAGGACCCCTCCGTCATCGAGACCACGGTGTGGGACATGTTCGTGGACTGGCTGGCCGCGGGCGTGGACCCGGCCAAGTCGACGCTCTTCGTGCAGTCGCGCGTGCCGCAGCACGCCGAGCTCACGCTGCTCATGTCCTTCTTCACGCCGCTCTCCTGGCTGGAGCGCGTGCCGACCTACAAGGACGCGGTGGACAAGCACGCCGAGCACGGCCGCGACCTCACCACCTACGGCTTCCTGGGCTACCCCCTCATGCAGGCGGCCGACATCCTCATCTACCGCGCCACCCGCGTGCCGGTGGGCGAGGACCAGGTCTCGCACGTGGAGCTCACGCGCGAGATCGCGCGGCGCTTCAACCACCTGTTCGGCCGCGAGAAGGGCTTCGAGGAGAAGGCCGAGGCCGCCGTGAAGAAGATGGGCCCCAAGAAGGCCAAGCTCTACCGGGAGCTGCGCACGCGATTCCAGGAGAAGGGCGACGAGCAGGCCCTCGCGCAGGCGCGCGACCTCGTGGGCGACGTGCAGAACCTCTCGCTGGGCGACAAGGAGCGGCTCTTCGGCTTCATCGAGGGCGGCGGGCGCATGATCCTGTCGGAGCCCGAGGCCCTGCTCACCGAGACGCCCAAGCTCCTGGGCCTGGACGGCCAGAAGATGAGCAAGAGCTACGGCAACGCGATCCTGCTGCGCGACACGGCCGACGAGGTCTCGCGCAAGGTGCGCACCATGCCCACGGACCCGGCGCGCGTGCGGCGCAGCGACCCGGGCGACCCCGAGAAGTGCCCGGTGTGGAACCTGCACCAGGTCTACTCGGGGCAGGACACGCGCGACTGGGTGCGGCAGGGCTGCACCAGCGCGGGCATCGGGTGCCTGGAGTGCAAGCAGCCGGTGATCGACGCGATCAACGCCGAGCTCGCGCCCATCCGCGAGCGCGCGGCGGGGTTCGAGGAGGATCCGACGCTGGTGCGCTCGATCATCCAGGACGGGTGCGAGAAGGCCTCGGACCTGGCGGACGAGACGATGCGCGACGTGCGCGAGGCGATGGGGCTGGACTACAGCTGAGCGATGTGATGCGGGCCAAAGGCGGAGGACACGGATGAACACGGATGGACGCGGATGGAAGGCGGTTCTGGGGGGCATGGCACTGGCGGTGGCCGTGGTCGCGCTCCCCGCGCAGGCGGCCACGCCCGTGCCGTCGGGCAAGTGGAGCTTCGTGTTCCAGGACGCCAAGGGCCAGCCGGACCGGCCGCTGCGCGTGTACACGTACCGGCCGCGGCAGTGCGAGTCGACGTGCCCGATGGTATTCGTGATGCACGGCAAGTCGCGCCACGCCTCGAACTACCGCGACTACTGGGAGCTCGCCGCGGACCGCTACGGCTTCCTGGTGATCGCGCCGGAGTTCGCCGAGCGCTACTGGCCCGGATCGAGCTACAACCTGGGCGACGTGGCGGACAACGCCGGCGAGCGCTCGAAGTGGGCGTACGCGGCGGTCGAGCACCTCTTCGACGAGATGCGCGACGGGCAGAAGGACTACGTGATCTTCGGCCACTCGGCGGGCGCGCAGTTCGTGCACCGCATGATGATGCTGATGCCGGAGAACCGCGCCTCGCTCGCCATCGCCGCCAACGCCGGCTGGTACCTCATGCCGGAGTGGAACCCGGAGAAGACCAAGCTGCGCTACCCGTACGCCCTGCCCGAGTCGCCCGCCGGCGAGAAGGAGCTGCGGGCGGCCCTCTCGCGCCGCATGCTCGTGCTGCTGGGCGAGGCCGACACGAAGGCGGACGCCCCCGACCTCAACCGCAGCGAAGGCGCCATGAAGCAGGGCGCCAACCGCGTCGAGCGCGGCGAGAACTTCTTCGGCACCGCCACCTCGGCGGCCAACGCGCTGGGCGTGAAGCTCGCCTGGGAGCTCTCCTACGTGCCGGGCGTGGGCCACGAGGGCGGCAGGATGTCGCGCGCCGCCGCCGACCTCGTCTGGGGGAAGAAGTGAACGCGCAGGCCGCCAACGACCCCGTGGCCGCCGCCGCCGGCCAGCCGGCGCTCGACCTGCAGCTGCCGGTCGCGAAGCTGCGCGGCGAGCCCATCACGGACCTGCCCGCCGACCTGTACATCCCGCCGGAGGCGCTCTCGGTCTTCCTCGATGCCTTCGAGGGGCCGATGGACCTGCTGCTCTACCTCATCCGCCGGCACTCGCTGGACATCCTCGACATCCCCATGGCCGAGCTCACGCGCCAGTACATGGAGTACGTCGAGATGATGCGCACCCAGCAGCTCGAGCTGGCCGCCGAGTACCTGCTGATGGCCGCGCTCCTCATCGAGATCAAGTCGCGCATGCTGCTGCCGCGGCCGAAGCGCGAGGAGGAGGGCGAGCCCGAGGACCCGCGCGCCGAGCTCGTGCGCCGCCTGCTCGAGTACGAGCAGATGAAGAAGGCCGCGCAGGCCCTGGCCGAGGCGCCGCTCGCCGGCCGCGACTTCTCCGTGGTGGAGGTCTACCTGGAGCAGGCCCTGGCCGAGCGCCTGCCGGGCATCGCGGTGGCGGACCTCTCCGAGGCCTGGCGCGCCATCCTCGGCCGCGCGAAGATGACCCGCCACCACAAGATCACGCGCGAGCAGCTCTCGGTGCGCGCGCACATGAGCCGCATCCTGCGCGTGCTCGGCGGCGGGGCCTTCACGGAGTTCTCGCACCTCTTCGAGCCCGAGCAGGGCGTGCCCGTGCTCGTGGTGAGCTTCCTCGCGCTGCTCGAGCTCGCGCGCGAGAGCCTCATCGAGATGACGCAGCAGTCCGCCTTCGACCCCATCTACGTGCGCCTGAGAAGCGAGCGCGCGGCGCTCACGATCACCTGACGACCATGACCGACGAAGCCCTCGAAGCCGCCGAAGCCCCGGCCGCCGAGCCCGAGCGCGAGGCGCTCGACCTCACCCTCGTGAAGCGCGTGCTGGAGGCGGCGCTCCTCGCGGCCGCCGAGCCGCTCACGCTGCAGCAGCTGCGGCGCCTGTTCTCCGGGAGCCTGGACGCCGACAGCCTGCGCAAGATCCTCGACGAGATCCGCGAGGAGTGGAGCGACCGGGCCGTGGAGCTCACGGCCGTGGCGAGCGGCTGGCGCTTCCGCGTCAAGCCCGAGTTCCAGTCCTACCTCGACCGCATCTCCGGCGAGAAGCCGCCGCGCTACTCGCGCGCGGTGCTGGAGACGCTCGCGATCATCGCCTACCGCCAGCCCGTCACGCGCGGCGACATCGAGGACATCCGCGGCGTCGCGGTCTCGCCCCCCACGCTCAAGGCGCTGGAGGAGCGGGGCTGGATCGACGTCGTCGGCCACCGCGAGACGCCGGGCCGCCCGGCGCTCTTCGCCACCACCCGCAAGTTCCTCGACGACCTGAACCTGCGGTCGCTCGAGGAGCTGCCCGCGCTCGAGGAGCTGCAAGGCACCCTCGACGCGGCCCTGGCCCCCGTGCCCCCCCAGGCGCAGGCGCCGCTCCTCGGCACCGCCGGCGAAGACGCCGGCGATTCCCCGCCGGCCCACGAGGCCGAACCCGCCGAGGCCCTCCCCCCCGAAGCCCCCCCCGTCCCCGAGGACGACCTTACCGGCGAAGCCGCGGCCGCGGCCCCTTCGCCCGACACGGAGCAGGATGACCATGCGAGATAGACCTCATCGACAGACCCGCACGCCCCGCCTGGACTGGCCGGGCGGCATCGTTCCCGAGTGGGCCAAGCCGCAGGGCGGGCAGGGCCCGCGCCGCGCGCGCGGCAAGGGGCGCGGCAAGGAGGGCGGCAAGCGCGAGCGCCTGCAGAAGGTGATGGCGCAGTCGGGCCACGGCTCGCGGCGCAACATCGAGATCCTCATCGCCCAGGGGCACGTGACCATCAACGGGCAGGTCGCCAAGCTGGGCGACCAGGTGGGGCCCGGCGACCGCGTGAAGCTCGACGGCCGGCTGATCCCGCTGCGCTTCAGCGCGCAGCTGCCGCGCGTGCTGCTCTACCACAAGCCCGAGGGCGAGATCTGCACGCGCGACGACCCCGAGGGCCGGCCGACCGTGTTCGCGAAGCTCCCCAAGGTGAACAACGCGCGCTGGGTCTCCATCGGGCGGCTGGACTTCAACACGAGCGGCCTGCTCATCTTCACCACCAACGGCGAGCTGGCCAACCGCCTGATGCACCCGCGCTACGAGGTCGAGCGCGAGTACGCGGTGCGGCTCATGGGCACCCTTTCGCCCGAGCAGGTGCAGCGCCTCACCCAGGAGGGCGTGGACATCGACGGCGAGAGCTGCCGCTTCGACCGCCTCGTCGACAAGGGCGGCGAGGGCGCCAACCACTGGTACCACGTGACCCTCAAGGAGGGGAAGAACCGCGAGGTGCGGCGCATGTTCGAGGCGGTGGGCCTCATGGTGAGCCGCCTCATGCGCGTGCGCTACGGCCCGGTGGAGCTGCCCTCGTTCCTCAAGCGCGGCATGGTGCGCGACCTGCCCGAGGCGGACGTGGTGCAGCTCATGGACTTCGCGGGCATGAACGAGGCGCCCGAGGCCGCCGACGAGGAGGAGGAGGACGACTACGCGCCCGGCAACGTGGCGCTGCCGGCCGAGGAGGAGGAGCCCGAGGAGCTCGAGGACGAGGACGAGCTGCAGCCGGCGCACCTGCTCGAGGGCTGGAAGCCGCACGAGCCCGAGCCCGTCGACGAGGACGACGACCGGCAGCCGGACTTCGAGCGGCTGCCCGGGTTCAACCGCGCCACCGGTTCCATGGGCCTGCCGGTCGGTCACCGCGGCCACCGCGCGCACGGGCCGGGCGCCGGCGCGGCGGCCGGCACGCCGGGCAAGAAGTCGCGCAAGCGTCGCGGCGGCGGCAAGGTCGCGGGCCCGCCTCCCGCCGAGCGCGGCC
>JAKOWJ010000164.1 GCA_029781595.1 Pseudomonadota bacterium
CAGCTCCGAGGCCATGCCGGCCTTCACGCGGCGTTCGAGGAGATCCAGCGCCACGCGCCGGCCGGCGCGCGTGCGCTCGGCGATGGTGACCTGGTCGTCGAGCGCGCGCAGGGCGAAGTAGCCGCGGGCCACGCCCGCCGCGAGGCTCGCCTTTACGGCATCGCGGGACGACTCGGCCGCGAGCAGGTCGGCGCGGGCGGCCTCCGAGGCGCGGCGGTATCGGCCCCAGAAATCCAGCTCCCAGGAGAGCTTGAGCGAGGCGCGGTAGGTGTTGGTCTCGATGGCGGAGGCCGGCAGGGGAAAGGCGCCGCGCTCGGAGGCGCGGTCGCGCGAGCGACCGACCTCGACGCCGGCCGACGGAAGCTGGTCGGCGCGGGTGATGGCGGCCTGCGCCCGCGACTGCTCGATGCGGGCCGCGGCCGCCCGCAGGTCGCGGTTGGCGGCGAGCGCCTCGTCGACGAGGCGGTCCAGGACGGGATCGTGGAACGCGGACCACCAGCGCTGCGGCGCGGGAACGGCCGCCGCCGCGGTCACGGGCAGGTCGAGCTTCGGCCGCTCGTAGTCGGGGCCGACCGCGCAGCCGGCCAGCGCTGCGGCGACGGCCAGGACGAGGATGCGCGTTCTCATGTCATGCCCTCCGTGCGGGGCGTGGGCCTCGTGGGCGTGTGCGCCGCCTTGGCCGCCATCATCTCGCGGTGGTGGGTGGCCTCGCGCTTGAGCTCCTCGGTGCCCCGGGACTCGCCGAGCTTGCGCTCCATGATGAGCTTGAAGAAGAACGGCACGAAGAAGATGGCCAGGAACGTGGCCGCGAGCATGCCGCCCATCACGCCCGTGCCCACCGAGTGGCGCGCGCCCGCCCCGGCCCCGGTGGACAGGGCGAGCGGCAGCACGCCCAGGATGAAGGCGAGCGAGGTCATGAGGATGGGCCGGAAGCGCAGGCGCGCGGCCTCCAGCGCCGAGGCCGAGAACGACAGGCCCTCGTGGTTCTTGAGCACCGCGTACTCCACGATGAGGATGGCGTTCTTGGCCGCCAGGCCCAGGAGCGTCACCAGCCCGATCTGGAAGTACACGTCGTTGGTCATGCCGCGCAGCCACACCGCCGCCAGCGCGCCGAAGGTGCCGAAGGGCAGCGCCATCATCACCGACAGGGGCAGCGACCACTTCTCGTACTGCGCCGCGAGGATGAGGAAGGCCATGAGCGCGCCCATGACGAGGGCCAGGGTGGAGGTGCCGCCGGAGCGCTTCTCCTGGAACGAGGCGCCGCTCCAGTCCAGCGAGAACTCGGGCGGCAGCACCTCCTTCGCGATGCGCTCGATGGCGGCGATGGCCTGCCCCGAGCTCACGCCCGGCGCGCCGTTGCCGATGATCTTCACGGCCGGCAGGTTGTTGAAGCGCTCCAGCGTGCCCGGGCCGCTGGTGTACTCGATGCGCGCCAGGGCCTTGAGCGGCACCATGGCGCCCCTGTCGCTGCGCACGTAGACGTTGCCCACGTCGTCCGGCCGGCGGCGGTAGGCGGCGTCGGCCGACAGCAGCACCTGCCAGGTGCGGCCGTACTTGTTGAAGTCGTTCACGTAGTAGGAGCCGAGCGTGGCCGCGAGCGTGTTGAACACTTCGTCGACGGGCACGCCCAGGCTCTTGGCCTTCTCGCGGTCCACGTCCACGCGCAGCTGCGGCACGTTGGCGCGCCAGAGCGTGTTGACCTGCGCGAGCTCCTTGTCCTGCGCGGCGCGCGCGAGGAAGGCCTGCGTGACCTCCGACAGGCGCGCGGGGCCGCCGTCGCCGTGGTTCTGGATGTAGAACTCGAAGCCGCCCGCCGTCCCCAGGCCGAAGATGGCCGGCGGCGGAAAGGCGAGCGCGAGGCCCTCCTTGATGCCGGCCGTCTTCATGTAGAACTCGCCCACCAGCGCGCCCACGGGCATGGGGCGTTCGTCCCAGTGCTTCTGGGTGACGAAGATCGTGGCGGCGTTCTCGCGGAAGGTGCCGCCGATGAAGTCGAAGCCGGTGAAGGCCACCGCGTACTCGTTGAACGGGTTGGACTTGATGGCCTCGACCACCTGCCCCACCACCTTGTCGGTGCGCTCGAGCGAGGAGCCGTCGGGCAGCACCACGGCCGAGATGTAGAAGCCCTGGTCCTCGTCCGGCACCAGCGAGCCGGGCGTGACGTGCCACAGGCCCGCGGCGATGGCCACCATGCCCGCGAAGAGCGCGAGGGCGATGCCGCCGCGCCGGATCATCCAGGCCACGCCGCTCTCGTAGCGGTCCGTCGTGCGCGCGAAGCCGCGGTTGAAGGCCTGGAAGAAGCGCCCGGGCTGCTTGTGCTCGCGCTTCATGATCCACACGCACAGCGTGGGCGTGAGGGTGAGCGCGACGATGCCGGAGATCACCACCGCGATGGAGATGGTGACCGCGAACTGCCGGTAGAGCTCGCCCGTGAGGCCGCCCAGGAAGGCGATGGGCAGGAACACGGCGCACAGCACCAGCACGATGGCCACCACCGGGCCCGTCACCTCGCGCATGGCCTTGATGGCGGCCTCGCGGGCGTCCAGGTGCTCCTCGTGCATGATGCGCTCGACGTTCTCCAGCACGACGATGGCGTCGTCCACCACGATGCCGATGGCGAGCACCATGCCGAAGAGCGTGAGCGTGTTGATGGAGTAGCCCAGCGCGAGCAGGCCCGCGAAGGTGCCGATGAGCGAGACGGGCACCGCCGCGAAGGGGATGAGGGTCGCGCGCCAGTTCTGGAGGAACACGAACACCACCAGGAACACGAGCGCCATCGCCTCGGCCAGGGTCTTCACCACCTCGCGGATGGAGACCTCCACGAAGCGCGTGGTGTCGTAGGGCACCGAGTACGCGAGGCCCTTCGGGAAGGAGGCCGACAGCCCGTCCACCGTGGCGCGCACCTCCTTGGCCACGTCCAGCGCGTTGGCGCCCGGCTGCAGGAAGATGCCCATGAGCGTGGCGGGCTTGCCGTTCACCTTGCCGATGAAGCCGTAGTCCTTGCTCGCGAGCTCGACGCGCGCGACGTCCTTCAGGCGCAGGCGCGAGCCGTCGGGGTTGGCGCGCAGGATGATCTCCTCGAACTCCTTCGGCTCCGACAGGCGCCCCTGCGCGGTGATGGTGTAGACGAGCTGCTGGCCCGCGCCGGCGGGCGGCTCGCCCACCTTGCCGGCGGCGAACTGCGCGTTCTGCTCGTTGAGGGCGCGCACGATGTCGCCGGGCGCGACCTTGAGCTGCGCCATCCGGTCCGGGCGCGTCCAGATGCGCATGGCGTAGTCCTTGGCGCCGAAGATCTGGACGTTGGTGGTGCCCGGCACGCGCTTGAGGCGGTCCAGCACGTTGAGCGTGACGTAGTTGGAGGTGAAGAAGTCGTCGTAGCGCCCGTCCGGCGAGTAGAACGCCAGCACCTGCAGGAACGCCGACGAGCCCTTCTCCACCGTCACGCCCTGGCGGCGCACCTCCTGGGGCAGGCGCGGCTCGGCCTGCTTCACGCGGTTGTTCACGTTGAGCGCGGCCTTGTCCACGTCCGCGCCGATGTTGAAGGTGACCTGGATCTCCACCACGCCGTTGGAGGAGGAGGTCGAGCTCATGTAGAGCATGTCCTCCACGCCGTTGATGGCGTTCTCCAGGGGCGCGGCCACGGTCTGCTCCAGCACCTGCGCCGAGGCGCCGGGGTAGACGGCGCGCACGATGACCACGGGCGGGGCGATCTCCGGGTACTGCGCGATGGGCAGGCTCCTCATGCCGGCGAGGCCCGCGATGACGATGAAGATCGACAGGACCACCGCCAGGATGGGGCGGTCGATGAAGAAGCGCGAGAACATGGGCGGGGGCCTTTCGTGCTACGGCTTCGCGCCGGGCTTCGCGCCGCCGCCGGGCGGGGGCGCGTGCGGGTCGCCCACCTGCACGGGCGCGCCCGGGAAGACCTTCATGAGGCCGTCGACGATCACCTTGTCGCCGGCCTTCAGGCCCTCGCGGATCACCCAGTCGCTGCCCGTCCAGTCGCCCACGGTGACGGGGCGCGGCTCGGCCTTGCCCTGCGCGCCCAGCACGTAGACCATCTTGCCCTGCGGCCCCTCGAGCACGGCGCGCTGCGGCACCACGATGGCCGCGGGCCGCAC
>JAKOWJ010000173.1 GCA_029781595.1 Pseudomonadota bacterium
GTCGAGGTCCACGCCCACCTCCGCGAGCGCCTCGCGCGCCACGCCCACCAGGCCGAGGTTGCCCAGCGCGTCCAGCAGCAGCCGGCCGATCAGGAACTCGAGCGAGAAGTCGTAGACGCGCTTGCGGCCGTCGCGGTAGGTGCGGCGCGTGGCCTCCATCCACCGCTCGACGATCTGGTCGCGCGTCGCGAGGGCGGTGGCGATGAGCCAGTCGTGGTCCAGCGCGTGGCGCCGGTCCTTGCCGACCGAGTAGATCAGCTTCTGGACGATCGCGTCCCGGAAGGCGGCGGGCGTGAGCCCGGGCGTCGCGTCCGGGGCGCTTTCGGCGCTGACGCCAGGCGGGGCTTCGGGATTGTTCACTTTCGAAGGCGGCATGGGAGCGGCGCCGCCCATTGCGGCGCCTCGCGGAAAGTCTACCTCAGCGGCGCGCGCGTTCCATGCGCCCGCGCAGGCACGTGCGGAAAAATCCGCGCCCCGCCGCGGTGCGCCGGCACCGTCGCGGGTCGCGCGCGCCGCGCTAGAGCGGCCGGTGCGCCTCGATGAGTGCGCGCGCCACGGACTGGGGCATCGCGAGCGCCTCCGGCAGCGCCTCGCCGGGACCGAACCAGCGCGCCTCGGCGATCTCCGCGGCGTCGGGGCGAAGCTCGCCGCCCGCGTGCTCGGCGGTGAAGGCGACCATGAGCGAGTGCGGGAAGGGCCAGGACTGGCTCGCGAAGTAGCGAAGGTCGCGCACCGCGAGGCCGACCTCCTCGCGCACCTCCCGGTGCACGGCCTCCTCGATCGACTCGCCCGCCTCCACGAAGCCCGCCAGCGCCGACCAGCGCCCGGTGCCGCGCGCGTGCCGCGCGAGGAGTATCCGGGGGCCGCGGCGCACCAGCACCATCATCGCCGGCGAGATGCGGGGGTAGGCGGTGCGCCCGCACGCCGTGCAGCGCATGGCCCGCTCGCCCGCCATTCGCGCGGTGGCGGCGCCGCACGCGCCGCAGAAGCGGTGGGTGGCGTCCCACTCCGCGAGCTGCTTCGCGCGGCCCGCGAGGCCCAGGAAGGCGTCGTCGGCGCGGCCGAAGAGCGCGCGCAGCGCGCGGAAGGCGAAGCCCGGCCTCGCCTCGAGGCCCGGCGGGGCCAGCGCGGCGCGCAGGTACGCGCCCCGCCAGAGGCCGACCGGCACCATCGAGCGCGGGGCGAGGCCGTGCGCGAGGCAGGCGGCGGCGTCGGGGAGCGCGGGCGCCTCGCCCGCGACGAGCAGCTCGTCGCCCCGGAAGACGAAGGTGAGGGCGCCGGGGTCGTCCCGGGGCTCGGCGAGCGAGGTGAAGTCGTCGGGCGTGCGGATCATGGCCGGGATTGTGGGGCGCGGGGCCGCCCGCGCACAATCGCGCCCCCCTCGCCAGTTCGCGCGATCCGGACTATCCTTTGGGCGGTTTCCCTTGGGAGGGCTCCATGAAGAAGCTCCTGCTCGCGCTGGCAATCCCGCTCGTGGCCACCCCCGCGTTCGCCGGCACCCCGTGCGAGGACGTGAAGGCGGCCATCGCCGCGAAGATCGAGAAGAAGGGCGTGAAGGCCTACACCCTGGAGGCCGTCAAGAAGGGCGAGGAAGGCGACCGCCGCGTCGTGGGCCAGTGCGAGGGCGGCACCAAGGTCATCGTCTACAAGCGCGGCAAGCCCGCCGCCTCCTAGCCTTCCGCCACCGGCGGGAGCTCCGGCGCCAGCAGGGCGAGCCCGGCCCGCAGCAGCGCCTCGTAGCGCGCCTTCTCCCGCGCGACCGTCTCCGGCGTCCAGTCGTAGAAGCCCGCGCCCGCCTTCATGCCCAGGCGGCCGGCGGCCACGCGCCGCGTGAGCTCCGGCGAGGGCACGGTGTCGGCCGCGAGTCCCGGGTACATCGTCGCCGCGGCCGCGGCGTGCACGTCCAGGCCCGCGTGGTCGCGCTGCAGCAGGGGGCCGGCCGCGAGGTACCGGAAGCCGAACCCGAAGCGCACGGCCGCGTCCACGTCCTCGGGACTCGCCACGCCCGCCTCCACGAGCGCCAGCGCCTCCCGGCCCAGCGCGTGCTGCAGGCGGTTGGCGAGGAAGCCCGGCAGGTCCCGCCGCACGATTACGGGCACCTTGCCGGTGGCGCGCATCACCCCTGCGAGCGCCTCGGCGAGGGCCGGGTCGCTCTCCCGGCCGCAGACCACCTCCACCAGGGGCACCAGGTGCGCGGGCATGAAATAGTGCAGGCCGAGGAAGCGCCCCGGCCCCGGCAGGCCCTCGGCGATGGCGCTGATGGGAAAGCTCGAGCTGTTGCTCGTGAGCCAGGCGTCGGGCCGGGCCAGTGCGGCCACGCGGGCGAACAGGGCGCGCTTGAGGTCCAGGCGCTCGGGCACGGCCTCGATCACCAGGTCGGCGGCGGCCCAGTCGACGTCCTCGAGCCGGGCGTGGGCCGTGAGGCGGGCGGCCTTGTCGGGGCAGCCCAGGGCGGCGAGCCCGGCGCGAAGGCGGGCGGGCAGGGCGCCGCGGGTGGCCTCGTCGGGCTCGACGATGGCGGCGCTGCGGCCGGCGCGCGCGAAGGTGAGGGCGATGTCGGCGCCCATGGTGCCGCCGCCGATCACGACGACGCTCTGACACG
>JAKOWJ010000180.1 GCA_029781595.1 Pseudomonadota bacterium
CAAGCGCTCGTCGATCAAGCTCGCCCTGGTGCACGAGCGCTCGAAGTTCAACGAGTGGGCCTGGCAGTGGAACGGCAACGCGTTCCTGTTCTCCGACAACACGACCATCACCGCCAAGGAAGACCAGAGCGTGACGTTCGTGGGCGCGACCTACACCTACAAGTGGTAGCGCCAGGCGTCCGCGGCCCCGATCCGGGACCGCGGGCACGCCAGCAAGTCGAAGGGGCCGGCATCGCCGGCCCCTTTTTTTCCTCCTCCGGTCGCGTGCCTCACGGCCGCGCGCACATCACCGCCCCCTCCAGCACCCAGCCGTGGCGCGCCATCTCGCGCCAGGTGGAATCGCTCGTGGTGAAGCGGTGGTTGGAGTCGTTGCGCGGGAAGCCCTGGTTGTAGGCGCGCAGCACCTGCAGCAGTCCGTCCGGGCAGCCGCCGCCGGCCAGCACCGGCGTCTCGTAGAAGCCGATGCCCTCGTAGTACCAGCCCCCGGCCTGCTTCACGAAGGCGCACTCGTCGGCGCTCGCCGTGAAGAAGTGCGAGTTGGGCCCGCCGGCCGGCGCACCGTAGAAGCGGCACACGGGCGCGACCGTGGTGAGCGCGCCGCCCGGGAAGGCGTCGGGCGGCACGCGGTCCCAGGCCTTGAACGCCTCCCCCGTGAGCTCCCAGCCGGGCCCTGCGGCGCCCGCCAGGATCCTCGCGATCTCGTCCGCGCCGGCGGCGATGAAGTAGTGGCCCAGGCCCGGGTGGTAGAACTCGCGCACGAGCACCTCGCCCGCCACGCCCGCGAGCGCGGGCACGTGCACGTCCACGCGCAGCGTGTCCGCGGGCCCGCCCTCCACCGAGGCCATCCGGACCAGCCGCGACATCGCGCCGGGGTCCGTGTCCACGCCCAGATAGGCGCGCAGGAAGGTGACCGCCCAGGTCATCACGTCGCCGCGGTACTCGGGCAGGTACTCGTGCTTCACGCCGTCGAGCGCGACGAGGTAGTGCGAGCCCCGGAAGCGGTTCACGGCCTGCTCGGCGAGCTTGATGGGCGCCGTGGTGTCCGCCGTGCCCGAGATCGCGAGGTAGGGGCGGTCGACGCCCTCTGCACCGGCCTGGTCGTCGCAGAAGGAGGGCAGGAAGGACTGTCCCGCGTAGGGCACCAGCCCCACGGCCGCCTTCACCCGCGGGTCGGTCACCGTGTCGCCGCAGCCCAGGCCCAGGCCCACCGTGAGCCTTGCGCCCAGGAGGTTCGCCATGGCCTGCCCGCCCAGGCTCGCGCCGAAGCCGCCGATGCGGTCCGGGTCGATGGCAGGCGCGAAGCGCGGGTCGGCGAGCAGCGTGTCCAGCATCGCCTTCAGCGCCACGGGGCGCATCAGCTCGAGCTCCACGAACTCGTCGAAGTGCAGCAGGGCGGTGAGGAAATCGCCCAGGTCCTCGATTCGGATGAGCGAGAAGCGCGGGTCGCCGTGGAAGACGGCCGCCACGACGAAGCCTTGGGAGGCGAGGTCCGTCATCGCCTCCAGGTAGCCCGGGCTGATGGGGCTGCCGCCCAGGCCGTGGGAGAAGACGACCACGGGCAGGCGGGCCGGCGGATCCGGATAGAGGTCGAAGCCCAGGCCGAGTGTCGTCCGGTATTCCCCCAGCCCGAGCAGTCGCGGCGGCGCCCCGGCCGGTTGCATGTGCGGCACGACGTCGCCCGTGCCCGGCAGGATGTAGTCCGGGTCCGTGTTCGAGGCCGGCGTCGGATGGCACACGATGGCCACGAACGGCACGCTTTCGCCCGCGTAGCGCGGGTAGTTCTCCCGGAGGTCGGGCACGGCCGCGTTGAACCGGAAGGCCGTC
>JAKOWJ010000184.1 GCA_029781595.1 Pseudomonadota bacterium
ATCAACGCCGCGTCCAGGCCCGCCTGGTCGAGCGCATCGCGCCCGGCCAGCAGACGCGCGATCTCGCCGTCGACCGCCGCCAGCGCGCCCTGCACGTCGTAGCCGCCGAAGGCCTCGCCGCCGTCGCGCCGGTCGATCGCCTCGGCGCTGCCGGTCGAGGCGCCGGCGGGGGCGATGGCGCGACCGAACGCACCGCCTTCGAGCCGGATCTCGACTTCGACGGTAGGGCGGCCGCGCGAATCCCAGAGGCGCCGGCCGATGACGGTGTCGATGGTGGTGTTCAAGAGGCGAGTTCCTTGTTCCAGGCCGCGAGGATCTCGTCGAGACGCGTCGGCGGCCGGGTGATGAGGGGCCGGGCACAGCGGCGGACGTGGTCCCGCTGCACCTCGGTATCGATGTATTCGACGGGTGACTTGCCGTCGACCCGCGCCAGCAGCAGCGCCGGCAGCAGGCTCGCGGCGCGCGCCTCGAGCGCGGCCGCCGGCTCCCAGTCCACCCGCGCCAGGTAGGCTCGCACCAGCGGCGTGAAGCAGGCGCCGAACGCGGCCTGTGCGGCCGGGTTCCACAGGCTTTTCAGCAACAGGTGGTTCAGGCAGAAGGCGAGGTCGAATGCCGGATCGCCGAGGCAGGCACATTCGGCGTCGAGGAATACCGGGCCTTGCGGCCCGATCAGGATGTTCTTCGGGCTGACATCGCCGTGCACCATCGCCAGGCGCAATCCGCCGGTGCGCCGGCTGAGGCCGAACAAGGGCTCACGCAGGTCCGGATGCGCGGCTGCGGTCGCCTCCAGGTAGGGCTCGAGGCGGATCGCGTGGAAGATGCCGTTGGCCGGGAAGTCTTTCGCGACCTCCGCATTGCCGGCCGTCCCGGCGTGAATGCGCCCCAGGCAATCGCCCACCGCGCCGGCAAACCCCGGGTCGGCGCGCCCGTCACGCAATTCCGCTTTCCACAGGCGGTGCCGCTGCGGGTCGAGGAAACTCATCGCGCACAGCATTTCGCGTTCGTCGTGGAACAGGATCTCCGGCACCGCGCCGGGAACGATGCGGTGGGCGATCCGATACCAGGCCACCTCGAAGCGGTTGCGCTCGACCGGCGCCTGCCAGTCGGCGGCGACCTTCAGCTTGGGCAGCGCCCGTTTGACGCAGAAGCTTCGCTGGCGCGTGTCGATCCTCCAGATGTCGGACGACACGCCACCCGTGAGCGGCTCGAACCGGCAGTCGGCCGGATCGTCGATCAGCCCTGCGCGACGCAGGGATTCGATCATCGCGGCATCGGGCAGGTGGTTTTCGGCGGGCGCGTGGTTCATCGCAGGAAATCGTCGCCAGCGGGCGTGCCCGAAGTCTACAGAATCGCGAATGCCGAAGTTGCCCGGCGCGCCCGGCTCGGGCCATCGGGGTCGGCGAATTCCACGACGAGGGAGGTGCGCGGAACGGCGGCAGGCTGCCGCAGGCGGCGGAAGGCGGTGGCGCCCCGAAGACGAATCGAACGTCCGACCTGCCCCTTAGGAGGGGGCTGCTCTATCCACTGAGCTACCGGGGCGCTGCGGGCGGGATTATCGCACGCGGGCACGGCGGCACCGGCCGCCGGCCCTCGCCCCGCCGGCCGCGGTCGGGCAGAATCGCCGGCGTGAACCTGCGCCAGATCGAGGCCTTCAAGGCCTTCATGGAGACCGGGACCGTGACCGCGGCGGCCCAGCGCCTGCGGGTGTCGCAGCCGGCCGCGAGCAAGCTGCTGCAGTTCTTCGAGCGCGGCTCCGGCCTCACGCTCTTCGTGCGCGACCGCGGCCGGCTCTCGCCCACGCAGGAGGCCCGCCTGCTCTACGACGAGGTCGAGCGCGTCTTCCAGGGCACGGACCGCGTGCGGCAGGCGGCGGCCGAGATCCGGGCGCTGGAGCGGGGCTCGCTCGCGGTGGGCGTGATGCCGGCCCTCTCGGTGGGCTTCGTCCAGGAGGTGCTCGCGCGGCTGGGCACGCAGCGCCCCGGCGCCGCGATCCAGGTGCACGCGCGCGACACGCCCCGCCTCGTCGAGCAGCTCGTCACCCACCAGATCGAGATCCTGCTGTCGGTGCACCCGATGGAGCACCCGGACCTGCGCACCGAATCGCTCTGCCGCGTGCCGCTCGCGTGCATCCTGCCGCCGCGCCACCGGCTGGCGGGCCGGCACGAGATCCGCCCGCGCGACCTCGCAGGCGAGCCCTTCGCCACCTTCCGCCACGACTCTTCCGTGCGCCGCCGCATCGACCAGGCCTTCGAGGACGCGAAGGTCACCCCGCGCATCGTGCTCGAGGCGCCGATGGCGCCCACGATCTGCGCCTTCGTGGCGCGCGGCCTGGGCGTGGCCATCGTGAATCCCCTGTATGTCGGCGCCTTCGCGCCGGCCCTGGTGGTGCGGCCCTTCCGCCCGCGCATCGACTCGGAGATCTCCCTGGCCCTGCCGCGATCGCGGCGGCTGTCGGCGCTGGGCGAGGCCTTCGTGGCCGCGGCCAAGGCGGTGGCGGCGGAGGCCGTCGCCGGCGGCGGCGTCATAACATCCAGTTATGGATAATGGAAAAAAACGCCTTTGACGCGTAGGGCTTTGGTCCCTATTCTCCACCGGGATCATCCCAGGGAGGAGGGTATAAGCAATGATGCGTCTATTCCCGCGATTCGTGTTGGCGGCCAGCCTCGCGGCCGCATGCCTGGTCGCCGCCCTGCCGTCGGCGGCGCAGGAAAAGGTGCTGCGCGTGGGCGCGCAGGCCACCGACATCGGCACGCTAGACCCGCACCGCACCTCGGCCACGCACGAGAAGGGGCCGATCAGCTGGATCTTCGGCGCGCTGGTGCGCTTCCCGCCGGGCAGCGCCGACCCCGGGAGAATCGAGGGTGACCTCGCGGAGAGCTGGCAGAGCTCCGCGGACGGCCTCACCTGGACCTTCAAGCTGCGCAAGGGCGTGCAGTTCCACCGCGGCTACGGCGAGGCGACGGCCGAGGACGTGGTCTACAGCCTCGCGCGCGCGGCCGATCCCAAGCGCTCCTCGTTCTCCTCCACGTTCCGGCAGTTCGCGAAGGTGGAGGCGCCGGATCCCTACACGGTTCGCATCACCCTCAAGTCGCCGGTGCCCAGCCTGCTCGGGCTGGTCTCGAACTACCACGGCGGCATGATCGTGAGCCGCAAGGCCGACCAGGAGCTGGGCGAGGCCTTCAAGATGAAGCCGGTGGGCTTCGGGCCGTTCGAGTTCGTCGAGCACCTCACGCAGCGCGAGCTGGTGCTCAAGGCGAACGACAAGTACTTCCGCGGCCGGCCGAAGATCGACCGCATCGTCTACAAGTTCATCCAGTCCGACGCGAGCCGCGACCTCGCCTTCGCTTCCGGCGAGCTGGACCTCATCGCCGGCAAGCGCGAGCAGCGCTGGGTCGAGCGCATGCGCCAGCAGCCCGGCGTGAAGGTGGACGTGTTCGAGCCCGGCGAGTTCCGCACGCTGCACCTGAACATGCGCATCAAGCCGCTGGACGACCGCCGGGTGCGCGAGGCCGTGGCGCACGCCGTGGACGTGCCGCAGCTCATGAAGTTCATCGGCGCGGACGTGACGCGCGCCGGCCGAAGCGTGGTGCCGCCGGGATACCTGGGCGAGGCCGACACGGGCCCGCACTACCCCCACGACGTGGCCAAGGCCAAGGCGCTGCTCGCGCAGGCCGGCTACCCGAAGGGGATCACCCTGCCGGCGGTCGTGTCCAACAACACCGCGATCCAGCCGCCGATGGAGGTCATCCAGAGCCAGCTCAAGCAGGCCGGCATCGACCTGCAGATGGAGGTGGTGGACCACACCACGTACCACGCCAAGATCCGCAAGGACGTGAGCGCCGTCGTCTTCTACGGCGCCGCGCGCTTCCCGGTGGCCGACAGCTACCTCACGGAGTTCTACCACTCCGCTTCCGAGATCGGCGCGCCCAAGCAGGTGACGAACTTCTCGCACTGCCGCGTGGCCGACGCCGAGATCGACGCGGCGCGCAGCGAGCCCGACGCGGCCCGGCGCCTGGCGCTCTGGCGCACGGCCCAGGAGAAGATCCAGACGGAGATCTGCAGCGTGCCGCTCTTCTCGCTGATGCAGGTGTGGGCGCGCAAGGACACGCTCGACTACGGCGTGCCCCTCGAAGGCGCGATGAACCTCGCGCCGCCCCTCACCGAGAAGACCACGCTTCGGTGAGCGCGCCCTTCCGGGCGGAGGGCTACGATGCCGTCGTCGTCGGCGGCGGCATCGTCGGCTCGGCCATCGCCCACGGCCTCGCGGGCCGGGGCGTGCGCGTCGCGGTGCTCGACGAGGGCGACCGCGCCCAGCGCGCGGCCCGCACCAACTTCGGCCTGGT
>JAKOWJ010000185.1 GCA_029781595.1 Pseudomonadota bacterium
CCGCGTGCTGCAGTTCCGCTACCAGGTGGTGGGCGTGCTGATGGGCGCCATCATGGCCGTGGCCTTCGCCACGATCTTCATGAAGGCCTACCCCGTGCTGCTGCAGGACCAGACGGTGATGAAGGCGGGCGAGCAGCCGGCGGAGTGGAGCGCGGCCATGACCTACAAGTTCGTGGGCGTGCTGCGCAGCCTCACCGACGACAAGCCCTACCAGCGCACCGCGATCTGGATCGGCATCGGCATCGGCTTCGCCTTCCAGCTCGCGCGCAAGCTCCTGAAGGCGAACGCGGCCTACAGGCGCTTCGCCGCGAGCGGCAAGGCCGGCTTCGCCACCGACTTCGCCGTCGACGCGCTCCTGCTGCCCTCGCCCTACGCCTCGTCCTTCGGCGGCTTCGTGAACCTGCACACCTCGCTCTGGTTCGGCGGCGGCGGCATCCTCTCGAGCCTCGTCAACACCGTGGCCAAGCCGAAGACGGACGCCGACCGCGCCATGCCCGAGGACATGAGCACCACCTCGCTCGTGGGCGGCGGCCTCATCGCCGGCGACTCGCTGGCGGCGCTGGGCCTGGGCATCGCGGGCCTGGTCGCGACGCTCGCGCGCTGAGCGGGACTCAGGCCGAGGCGGCGCGGGCCACGCGCCCGATGCTCAGGCCCTGCACGAGGATGGAGAAGACCACCACCGAGTAGGTGAGGGCCAGCACGAGGTCGCGCTCCGGCCCCGCGGGCAGCCCCAGGGCGAGCGCCACCGAGATGCCGCCGCGCAGCCCGCCCCAGGTGAGCACGCGCCAGGCGCGGCGAGGCAGCCCGACGGCCGTGCCCGCGACCGCCACCGGCACGCCCACGGTCGCCAGGCGCGCGAAGAGCGTCACCGCGATGGCGGCCGCCGAGGCGAGCGCGATCCCCGGCGAGTAGGCGACCAGCACGACCTCCAGGCCGATCAGCACGAAGAGCAGCGCGTTGAGCGTGGAATCCACCAGCTCCCAGAACATGTCCACGTAGCGGCGCGTGCGGTCCGACATGGCCAGGGCCCGGCCGTGGTTGCCCACGAAGAGGCCCGCCACCACCATCGCGAGCGGCCCCGAGACGTGCAGGTGGAAGGCCGCCGCGTAGCCGCCGATCACCGTGGCCAGCGTGATGAGCACCTCCTCCTCGTAGCTGTCGATGGCGCGCAGCATCCTGTAGGCCACCCAGCCCAGCGCGAGCCCGAAGGCGAGGCCGCCGCCCGCCTCGCGCAGAAGCAGCGCCGCGCCGCCGGCCACCGTGGGCGCCTCGCCGCTCGCGAGCATGCCCAGGATGAGGGCGAAGATCACCACGCCCACGCCGTCGTTGAAGAGGGACTCGCCCGCGATCACCACCTCGAGGGCGCGCGGCACGCCCGCCGACTTGAGGATGCCCATGACGGCGATGGGGTCGGTGGGGGAGATGAGGGCGCCGAAGAGCAGGCACCACACCAGGGGCAGGGGCTGGCCCGCGAGCGGCAGCACGGCCCACAGCGCGAATCCCACCACGAGGGTGGAGGCCACGGTGCCCGCCACCGCCAGCACGGCCACGGGCCAGCGGAAGGCGCGCAGCTCGCTCAGGTCCACGTGCAGCGCGCCGGCGAAGAGCAGCATCGAGAGCATGCCCTGCATCAGCACCTGCGAGAAGTCGATGGAGGCGAGGAGCGAGACCTCGTAGGCGTAGAACTCGCGAAGGCCCATCCACTCCAGCGCCACGAGCCCGAACGAGAACGCGAGCGCCACGCTCATCACGCCGATGGTGATGGGCAGGCCCACGAAGCGATGGTTGATCCAGGCCATCACGGCGGTGAGGGCGAGGCAGGTGGCGGCGATGTCGAGCATGGCGGCGATCGGGTGGGTGAGGGCGCATTATCGCCCGGCCCTCGCGCGGCGCGAATCGGGCGACAATCGGCCGCACCGCCTCCCGGGAAGCCCCGCCCTCGTGACCGCGCCCCGTCTCGTCGCGTTCCTTTTCCTCGCGCTCGCTGGCGCCTGCGCGGCGGCCGCGCCCCTGCGCGTGGGCTCCAAGCGCTTCACCGAGTCCTACGTGCTGGGCGAGATCCTCGCGCAGTCGGCGACGCGCGCGGGCGACCCGGCGGAGCACCGGCCCGGCCTGGGCAACACCGCCATCCTCGTCGAGGCGCTGCGCCGCGGCGACATCGACGCCTACCCCGAGTACACGGGCACCATCGCCCGCGAGATCCTGCGCGAGCCGGCGCTCACCGGCCTGGCGGCCCTGAACCGCGCGCTGGCGCCGATGGGGCTGGAGGCGGGCTTTCCCCTGGGCTTCTCGAACAACTACGCCCTCGGCATGCGCGAGGACGACGCGGCGGCCCGCGGGGTCGCCACGATCTCCGACCTCGCGCGGCATCCCGGAGTGAGGCCCGGTTTCTCGCACGAGTTCCTGGCGCGCGCGGACGGCTGGCCGGGGCTCGCGCAAGCGTACGGCCTGGCGGGCCTGGCCGCGCGGGGCCTGGACCACGGCGTGGCGTACGAGGCGCTCGCCTCCGGCGCGGTGGACGTCATCGACCTCTACACGACGGACGCGAGGCTCGAGAAGCCCGGCGTGCGCGTGCTCGCGGACGACCGGGGCTTCTTCCCGCGCTACGACGCGGTGGTGCTCTACCGGCGCGAGGCGCGCGGCGCGCACCCGGCCGCCTTCGCCGCGTGGTCCCGCCTCGCGGGCCGGATCGACGCGCGCACGATGACGGCGCTCAACGCGCGCGTGGAGGCGGACCGCGTGGACACCGCCGCCGCCGCGCGCGCCTTCCTGGGCGGCCCGGATGGCGCGCCGCCGCGAAGCCTGCGCACGGCCCTCTTTGCGCCGGACTTCTGGCGCCTGGCGCGCGAGCACGCCCTCCTCGTCCTGGCCGCGGTGTCCGCCGCCGTCGCGGCCGGCGTGCCGGTTGGCATCGCCGCGGCGCGCGTGGCCCCGCTCGCGCAGCCGCTGCTGGCGGCGGCGGGACTCGCGCAGACCATTCCCGCCCTCGCCCTGCTCGCCTTCCTCGTGCCGTTCCTGGGCGTCGGCGCCGGGCCCGCGCTCGTGGCGCTGTTCGTCTACTCGCTGCTGCCCATCGTGCGCAACACGCACGCGGGCCTGGCGGGCGTGGCGGGCGCGCAGCGGCAGGCGGCCCTCGCGCTCGGATTCACGGCCCGCCAGTCGCTCGCGCTCGTGGAGCTGCCGCTCGCGCTGCCGACGATCCTCGCGGGCGTGAAAACGGCGGCGGTGACGAGCGTGGGCACGGCCACCATCGCCGCCTTCGTGGGCGCGGGCGGCTTCGGCGAGCGCATCGCCCAGGGTCTCGCGGTGAACGACCCGGTGCTGCTGCTCGCGGGCGCCCTGCCGGCCGCGACGCTGGCGCTGGCGGTGCACTTCGCCTTCGAGGCAGCCGAGCGCGCGTTCGCGCGGCGCTAGGGCACCAGCGAGAGGAAGAGGAAGGCGGCGAAGATCACCAGGTGCACCGCGCCCTGCATGAGGTTGGTGCGCCCCGTGCCCAGGGTGATGGCGCCCGTGAGAAAGGTGAGCGCGAGCATCACCAGGTCCTTGGCCTCCAGGCCCAGCACCAGGGGCAGGCCGAAGGCCACGGACGCGGCGGCCACCACCGGCACGGTGAGGCCGATGCTCGCGAGGGCTGAGCCGATCGCGAGGTTCATGCTCGTCTGCAGGCGGTTGGCGCGCGCGGCGCGCACCGCCGCCCAGGTCTCCGGCAGCAGCACGATGAGGGCGATCGCGATGGCGATCACGGTGTGCGGGGCGCCCGCGGCCGCCACGCCCCGCTCGATCGCGGGCGAGAGCGCCTTGGCGAGGCCCACCACGGCCACGAGCGCGGCCACGAGCAGCCCGAAGCTCGCCCACGCCTGCCCGGCGGAAGGCGGCGCGGCGTGGACCTCGGGATCGTGGGCATCGGCGGCCGGCAGGAAGTAGTCGCGGTGGCGCACCGTCTGGAAGAACACGAACGCGCCCCACAGCGCCGCCGAGGCGGCGGCCGCGAAGGCGAGCTGGGAGTGGCTGTAGGTGCCGCTGGGCGTGGTGGTGGTGAACGTGGGCAGCACGAGCACGAGCGTGCCCATGGCCACGAGCGCCGCGAACCCGGCGCCCGCCCCCTCCACGCGGAACGACTGCTCGCCGTGGCGAAGCCCCCCGGCGAGCAGGCACACGCCGATGACGCCGTTGCCGATGATCATGAGGGCGCTGTAGATCGTGTCGCGCGCGAGCTCGGGCTTGCCGCCCGAGAGCATCACCGAGAGGATGAGCGAGGCCTCGATCACGGTGACGGCGAGCGCCAGCACCAGTGTGCCGAAGGGCTCTCCCGCGCGGTGCGCCACCACCTCCGCGTGGTGCCCCGCGGCGACCACCGAGCCCACCAGCGCCACCGCGCAGGCGAGCGCGCGCCACGCCGGCAGCGCCGCGACCGCTGCGGCGCGCAGCGCGAGCGAGGCGGCGGGGACGAGCCAGGGCCAGTGTCGGGCGAGCATGGCCCGATTCTAGCCCGCGGCGCCGGCCGCCCTCCTCAGGCGGCCTTCGCGTTGCGGCGCACGAAGTCCGCCAGGCGCGCCACGCCCTTCTCGATGGCCTCGTTGGAGGCCGCGTAGCTGAAGCGGATGTGCTGGCCCTCGCCGGGCACGCGCGGGCCGAAGTGGATGTCCGCGAGCACCGCCACGCCCGCCTCGTTGAGCAGGCGCACGCGGAACTCCTCGGAGTCCCGGGCGCCGATCATCCGGCAGGCCTCGGTCACGTTGGGCCAGGCGTAGAACGCGCCTCCCGGGGTGAGGCACGTCACGCCCGGCACCTGGTTGAGCAGGCCCACGATGAGGTCGCGCCGCGCGAGGAAGCTCGCGCGCATCGCCTCGGCGGCGTCCTGCGGGCCCTCGAGGGCCTCCACCGTCGCCCACTGGCTGATCTGCGAGGCGCAGGAGTCGGTGTTGGTGACCCAGCGCGTGAACACGGGCGCCAGCGCCTTGTTGACCGCGTAGCCCAGCCGCCAGCCCGTCATGGCCCAGGTCTTGGAGGCGCCGTCGCAGATGATGGTGCGCTCCTGCATGCCGGGGATGGCGGCGAGCGAGGCGAACTGGCCGTCGTAGACCAGGCGCGAGTAGATCTCGTCGGCGTACACCCACACCTGCGGGTGCCTCGCGAGGATGGCGGCGATGGCCTCCATGTCCCGCTTCGGGATGATGCCGCCCGTGGGGTTCTGGGGCGAGTTGAGGATGAGCAGCTTCGTCTTCGGCGTGATCTTCGCCTCGAGCTCGGCCGGGTCGAAGTTGAAGCCCCGCGACTCGCGCAGGTGCAGCGGCACGCCCACGGCGCCCATGGCCGCGACCTGCGACTCGTAGATGGGGAAGCCCGGGTTGGGGTAGATCACCTCGTCGCCGGCGCCGTGGTCCGTGGTCGAGAGGATCGCGTAGGCGATGAAGGGCTTGGCGCCCGCGCCCACCACCACGTCGTCGGCGTCCACGGCGATCCCGCGCGTGCGCGAGACGTAGCGCGCGATCGCCTGGCGCAGCTCGGCGATGCCCGCCGAGGGCGTGTAGCCGTGCTTGCCGCCGCGGATGGCGGCCACGGCCGCGTCCTGGATGTTCACCGGCGTCGGGAAGTCCGGCTGGCCGATGCAGAAGGAGATGATGTCCTTGCCGGCGGCCTGGAGCTTGGCCACCTCGGCGAGGACGACGAAGGCGTTTTCGGTGCCGAGCTGGTCGGCGCGGCGGCTGATGGCGGGCATGGGATTTCCGGGGCGGGCGGGAGTCGGCCGGGCGGGCCGCCACCATGGTAAATCACATCGCGGGCCGCCCCGTCCGGGGCAGGTCAAGGAACCGCGGCGCGCGCCGCCGCCGGGCTCAGCGCCCGCGCCCGGCCTTCGCGACGAGCTCGCGCAGGAAGGCGACGCCGCGGCGGCGCTTCATGTCGGGCGTGAACGCGTCGAGGATGGCCGCGGCCTCGGCCAGGCGCGCCGGCGCGACGGCGGGCGAGGCGAGCGCCTCGCCGTAGAGGGCGGCGGCGGCGAGGAGCCGCTCCTCCAGGCTGTCGCTGCCGGCGGCGTGGAGCTCGCGGTGCTTCTTGATGACGGGCCCGAGCAGGGCGCGTGCTTCCGCCGCCTGGCCGCGTCGGGCGAGCACCACGGCGAGCAGGATCGGGGGCTCGGTCGAGGCCGAGGCGTCGGCCGGCGTGCGCACGGGAATGCGGCCGCCGAGCTCGATCGCCCGGCGCGCGTAGGTCTCCACCGCCGCGTCGTCGCCGAGCAGCAGCGAGAGCCGGGCGAGGTTCTGCTGGATGTTGCGGCTGAATTCCAGCGCCTGGCGCTTCTCGAGCGCGTTCCCCGGCTTCATTCGCGCCAGCTCGTCCGCGAGCGTGAGCAGCTTCTCGCGGGCGCCGGCGAAGTCGCCGGATCCTTCGGCCACGCCGGCCTCCAGGCCGGTGACGAACCCCTGGTTCGCGCGCGCATCCCACGAGCCGGGCGCCAGCGGCTTCTGCACCACCTTGGCCAGGCGACGCGCCTCCGCGAGGCTCGCCTCGGCCTCGCGGGCCAGCCCCTGCTCGGCCTGCAGTGCGGCAATCGAGCCCGAGGCCTGCACGAGGCCGTTGTACGAGAAGGCCTGCAGCGCGCCCTTGGCCTTGCGCTCGATGGCGAGGACGCCGCGCAGGCGCACCAGGGCCTCCGGGGTGCGTCCCAGGTCGCGCAGGGCCGCGGCGGCGCGCAGCTCGCTCGCCCCCAGGTTGTTCCAGCCGATCGAGTTGCCCGGGTCGAGGCGGGCGTACGCCTCCCAGTCGCGCGTGGCGTCCGCGCCGTAGGCGACGGACCGGCGCAGGTGCAGGCTCTCGGCCTCGATGTCCGCCAGCGCCGACGTGGTCAGGGCCCGCGAGCGCAGCGCGCCCATGTGCCCGGGGCGCCGGTCGAGGACGGCGGTGGCCACGCGCACCGCCTCGTCGCCCAGCTCGCGGGCCTCGGCGAGGCGGCCGAGGTCCTGCAGCGCGCTCATCTGCCAGGCGCTCGCCTCGGCGTATCCGGCGGCCGACGCCAGGTCGACCATCTTCAGCCCGTCGATGCCGCGATAGGCCTCGCGCGCGGCCTCGAGGGTCTTCACCGCGGCCGCGGACTGGTTGGTGCGCATCTGCCCGAAGCCGTAGCTGTTGCCCACGGCCGCGAACGCACGGCGCACCGCGACCGACGCGCCCGGCGCGCGGGCGAGCGGCTCCAGGACCTCCCACGCCCGGCGCACGAGGGCGATGGCCTCGTCGTAGCGGCTGAGGTCGGCGGTGATCTTGGACAGCGCCGTGAGCCCCATCGCGTAGCCGATGGCGGTGATCTCCTGCGCGTCCCCCTTCTCGCGCAGGCCACCCAGGATGCCCACGGCCTCCTTGAGCGCCTTCTCGCCCTCGTCGAGCCGGGCCTGGTAGCGCGCGACGGCGCCTCGGCGCACCAGCGCCAGCGCGCGGTTGCGCTCGGTGTCGGCCGTGCGCAGCGCGGGCGGCAGGCCGTCGTAGTAGTCCAGGGCCCGCTTCGAGAGGTCGGCGACGATGTCCAGGCGCCCGATGGGCTCGAGCTCGCGGTAGAAGTCGTCGAGCAGGTAGACGATGAGCTTCTCGGCCTCGCCGCGCGCGCGCTCGGCCAGCTCGCGCGTCTGGCGCGCGGTGGCCTCCGCCTCCTGGGCGCGCTTCATGTTCACCCAGCCGAACACCGCGCCCACCACGGCCACCACGGCGAGCAGGGCAGCGGCGGCCGCGACCTGCCGGGCGCGCACCAGCGCGCGGCGCGTGGCGGCCTCCCGCTCGCGCTGGGCGGCGAGCTGGCGCTCGGCCTCCTCGCGGGCCTCGCGCGCCTGCCGCAGCGCGCGGCTCGCCTTCACCACGCCGCAGAGCACGTCGTGCGTGAGCTCCACGCGGCGCACGTCCAGGCGCTCCTCGATGCGCAGCAGGCGCCGGTTCACGAGCGTGGCGATGGCGTCCGGCGCGGCCCCGGCGGCGGCGAAGGCCTTGGCCAGGCGCTCCTCCGCCAGGCTCTCGCGGTGGCCGGACTCGGTGAGCAGCTCGTCCTCGACCACCTTGCGCACGGCGGCGGGCTGGTCGGCCAGCGCGCGCTCGTAGAACTCCGAGAGGATGGTCTCGTGCGAGCCGGCCAGCAGGTCCGCGCTGATCTCGGCGCGCCCCTGCGCCAGGCGCGCGTTGTTGAGCTCGCGGCAGATGAGCGACAGGAGCGAGGGCTCGACCTCGGCGTTGCGCAGCTCCGCGCCGCCGGCGATGAAGCGCACGATGGCCTCGGCCACCTCCTGCGTGACGAGCCGGCCGCCGGGCTTCGTGACGGCGTTGAGGGCCTGCGTGCCGGTCATCGGCGCCAGGCGCATGCGGTTCTGCGTGATCGAGGGCATCGCCCCCTTCAGGCCCTCCAGGTGCGCCAGGTAGTCCTCGCGCAGCGCGATGAGGATGCGGTAGTCGGCGCGGCCGAAGTCGAAGCGCTCGACGAGCGAGTCGTCGCCGTCCAGGCGCGCCTCCAGCGCCCCGGGCGGGCGGTTCTCCACGAGGTCCGCGAGCTCCTCGAGGAACTGCGCGGCGCGCGCGCGGCCGGCGTCGTCGGCCTGCGCCAGCGTGAAGACCTCCTCGAACTGGTCGAAGATGAGCAGCGGCACCACGGTGCGCCCCTGGGCGTCCTTCAGCAGGTCGTCGCGGTGGTGCAGGAACTCCCAGAGCGACTCGCCCGCCACGGCGCTGCCGGGCTGCGTCCACTGCCCGGTGGACTCGGTGGCGCGGAAGACGGCCTGCTTGATCTGCTCGGCCGGCGGGGGCGACTCGGGCGCGTAGTCGATGCGCACGTAGACGGGGCAGTACCCCGCGGGCCGCAGCCGCGGCACGATGCCCGCGCGCAGGATCGAGGTCTTGCCCAGGCCCGACTGGCCGAAGAGGATGGTGAGGAGCTTTCGCTGCACGCGCCGCGCGAGCTCGGCCACCTCCTCCTCGCGGCCGTGGAAGTAGCCGCGCGACTCCTCGGTGAACGAGGCGAGGCCGAGCCAGGGGTGCTCGGCGTCGACGGCCGGCGAGCCGGCCGCGGGCGCGCTCCCGTCGGCGGTCAAGCGCCGTCCCCGGTGCCGCGCCCGCTTCCGGCGAGCAGGTCCGCCACGCGCCGCACGAATTCCGGCGGCGGCTCGCCCCCGGGCGCGGCGGTCACGTGCAGGCTCTTGAAGCGGTCCGGCACGCGCGCGGCGCGCGGGTCGGTGCCGTCCACGCACACGGGCAGGATGAAGATGGCCTCGTCGGCCATGTTGCGCGTGCGGTCCAGGGCGTAGCTCCATTCGCGGCGGAAGTACGCCTCCAGGCGCCGGTCCGTCGCCGCGGAGATCACCGGCACGAAGTACGAGCAGCGCGCGACGTTGCGGCGGATCTTGAGGTCGTAGTCGTCGCCGCCCTCCAGGCGCTCCATGTCGAACCAGGTGGCGACGCCCGCGGCGTCCAGCGCGGCCTTCAGGCGCTGCACCGCGGCGAGGTCCTCGCGGGCGTAGCTCACGAACACCGCGTTCTCGGGCATCTCGCGCTCGGGCGGCAGCACGCGCTGCGGCGCGCCGGCGAGCGGGATCACCTCGGCGCCGCGGCGGCGCGCCGTCCAGCGCCGGTGCAGCTCGTCGACGAACTGCTCGGCGCCCGCGTACACGCGCGTGCGCACGCTCACCTGCTGCAGGAAGGCCATCAGCCGCTCGTCGCTCTCCGAGTGGTCGTCGGCCAGCACCTCGCCCACGTCGCGCGGGTCCGACAGGCGCCGGCGCTTGGCCATGCGCAGGAACAGGCGCGCCAGCCAGTTGGAGAAGTTGCTGCCGATGATGAGCAGGTGGTTGTGCTCGAGCTCGTAGAAGAGCCTCTCGGGCGTGAGGTGCTCGCTCTGCAGGGCGCAGACGAACTCCAGCACGTCCTCGTCCGAGATCACGTAGGTGGGCGAGGCCGCGACGCGCCCCAGCAGGTGGTAGACGACGGGGCGCTGCAGGAGGGCGCGCTCGGCGGGCAGGTCCGCCACGCGGTTGGGCGCGTAGCTCACCACCTCGGTGCTCTGGGCGCCGCCGAAGCGCTCGGCGTTCAGCGCCTGCTCGAGGTAGGGGTCGAAGGTGGTGGTGACGAAGAGGTCGAAGTCGGTGATCTGGGCCAGCTGGCGCAGCGCGCGCGGCGGCTCGAAGGCGGCCTCGCGCAGGATGCCGCGCAGGCGCGTGTAGGTGTCCTCGCGCCGGCCGCGCGAGGCGAGGTGCCAGCACACCACGTCGTTCAGCGTGCACGGCTGGGGCAGGCGCGCGGTGTCCACGCCCAGGCGCGCGGCCAGCCGCTCGGCCATCCAGTCGTGCAGCAGGCGCGGGCCCGTCTCGGTCTCCACCTTGAGGAGCTCGGGCCCCACGATGGGGATGACGCGGCGCTCCTCGATGAAGTCGAGGAGGTCCTCCCACGCGTCCTCGTCCAGCGTGGGCAGCGGCGGGTCGAACGCGACGACGTTGCTCACGGCCTGCGCGCCCCGCCCACTGCCGCCTTCGGCCCGGTGTCGACCTGCATCGCTTCCCCCATTGGCGTTCCCGTCCGCGCGCCTGCCCGCGCGGTGCCGCACAGGGTAGGTCAATCCGTCCGGTTTGGATAGCGGGGGTTATCATCGGCGCACGCGGAAGAGGAGG
>JAKOWJ010000196.1 GCA_029781595.1 Pseudomonadota bacterium
CCGCGTCTGGCTCGCCCGCGGCGTGGTGCTCAACCCCCACTACAAGGGCATGGGCAACCTCTACGGCTCCGAGTACTGGACCTACCTGCTGCCGCGGCGGGTGGGCGAGGCCCGCGCCGCCGAGATCACCGGCCGGCGCCTGCCGATGGGCTCGCGCGAGGCGGTGGCGCTGGGCCTGGCCGACGCGCGCTTCGGGCACGATCCCGCCGGCTTCCTCGCCGCGGCCGTGCGCCGCGCCCAGGCCATGGCCGCCGACCCGCGCCATCCCGAGATCCTCGCGGCCAAGCGTCGCGCGCGCGCGGCCGACGAGGCCGCCAAGCCCCTGGCGCGCTACCGCGAGGAGGAGCTCGCGCGAATGAGGCTCAACTTCTACGGCTTCGACCCCAGCTACCACGTGGCCCGCTACCACTTCGTGCACAAGCTGCCGAAGGCGCGCACGCCCCACTGGCTGGCGGCGCACCGCGCCGCGGCCTGAGTCCGTCGCCGGCCGGCGACGGCCCGCGCGCCGGCGTGGACAGGATTCGGCGGGGTGCGCTACCGTGGGCGCCCCCAGTCCCGCCCGGGAGCCTCCCCCATGCCGCCGCTCGCGTCCGTGCTCCGCCGCCTCGCCGTCGCCGCCTCGCTCGCCGCCGTGCTGCCGGCGCTCGCCGTCCCCGACGCGCCGAACTCGAAGGACCACCCGCTGCTCACGCGCTATCCGCACTCGTACATCGCCGAGTACGAGCACAACTACAACGCGATGGAGTTCGCCGTCGGCACGCAGGGCGGCAATCCCGTGCGCAAGGCCGTCGAGGGCGACGCGACGGTGATCCGGTACTTCCACGAGGACGCGGCGAAGCAGCCCAGCCCGCTGCAGGTCATCCGCAACTACCAGAACGCCATCAAGTCGATCGGCGGCGAGGTCGTCTACGAGCGGCTGCCGCGCGAGGGCGACGGCGGCGAGACCACGCTCAAGGTCGCGACCGGCGGCAAGGAGGTGTGGGTGCGGGTCGAGCCCGAGATCTTCAGCGCGCCCGCGCAGAGCTACCGGCTGCAGATCGTCGAGGTGGCGGCGCTCAAGCAGGTCGTCTCCGCCAACAAGCTGCTCGACGAGCTCAATCGCAATGGCTTCGTGGCCCTGTACATCAACTTCGACACGGGCAAGTCGGACCTCAAGGCGGACGGCCAGGCCACCGTGCGCGAGATCGTCGCCGCCCTGCGCTCGGCGCCCGCCCTGAAGCTCGCGATCGAGGGGCACACGGACAACGTGGGCCAGCCCGCGGCCAACAAGGCGCTCTCGGAGCGGCGCGCGCGCAGCGTGATGGCCGCCGTCGTGGCCGGCGGCATCGACGCCAAGCGCCTCACGGCCTCGGGCTTCGGCCAGGAGCGCCCGATCGCCGACAACCGCAGCGAGGAAGGCCGGGCGAAGAACCGGCGCGTCGAGCTCGTGAAGCGCTGAGGGGCGGGCAGGCCGTGGACGCGACCTGGCGGATCCGCCCGGCCACGGCCGGGGACGCGGCAGCCTGCCTCGCCATCTACGCGCCCTTCGTCGAGCGCACCACCGTCTCCTTCGAGGAGGCGGTGCCGACCGCCGACGACTTCGCCGCGCGCATCGCCAAGGCCGCCGCCGGGTGGGCATGGCTGGTGGCCGAGGCCGGCGGCGCGGTCGCCGGCTACGCCTACGGCTCGACCCACCGCGAGCGGGCCGCGTACCGGCGGTCGGTGGAGGTGTCGGCCTACGTGCACCCGCGCTGGCACAGGCGCGGCGTGGCGGGCGCGCTCTACCGCGAGCTCTTCGCCGTGCTCGCCTCGCGGGGCTTCTGCAACGCCTACGCGGGCGTCGCGCTGCCCAACCCCGCCAGCGCGGCCCTGCACGAGGCCGCGGGCTTCGCCCCCATCGGCGTCTTTCCGCGCGTGGGACGCAAGCTGGGCCGCTGGGTGGACGTGGCCTGGTACCACCGGCGCCTGCGCGAGGAGCCGCCCGAGGGCTAGCGCGGGCGGTTGGACGGCCCCGGCGGGATTGCGCTACCGTGCGCGCTTTCCCGCCATCGGAGAACGCCATGCGCGAACCCGTCGACGCCCTGCTGCTGGACCTGCTGGAGTGGATCGGCCCCTCGCCCCGGCCCTATGCCGAGGTGATCGAGGCCTGGCGCACGTCCTGCCCGCGCCTGCCCGTGTGGGAGGAGGCGGGCGACCGCGGCTTCGTCGAGCGCGTGCACGAGCCCGGCTCGCCGGCGCAGGTGCGCGTGAGCGCGGCCGGGCGGCGCTTCCTGGAGGCCGGCCGGGCCGCGGCCGCCTGAGCGGGGCCCGCAAAAACAAACCGGCGTCCGCCCGAAAGCGTCGCCGGTCAAAAACGCCGTACCTGGGGGAACGGCGGGGAAGGCCTCCCGCGTGCGGTGCGCCCTGATGAACGGCGGCCGACGCGACTGGCCCAGAATAGGGCTCCCCGCCCGATCGCCTTTGACCAGGATCAAGTCCCGGGTTCGGCGCCGCGGCTGCGGGCCACGGCCTCCAGCGCGGCCTCGATGGACGAGCTCGCCACCCCGGGGCCGTCCACCGCCAGCGCCCGTCCCGTGGCGCGCCGCTCGCGCAGGTCGTCGAGGGAAACGGCGAACGAGCGGTTGCGCGCCAGGTCCTTGAAGACGCAGGCGCCCTGCACCGGGCTCACCCAGGCCACGCGGGCGCGCGTGCGGGTGCCGTCGGCCTCCACGAACTCGAACCACGCGCCGCGGGCGAGGCCGTCGTCCCCGGGGCCCCCGCCCACGTGCAGCGTGGCGGTGAAGTCGTCGCCGGCCACCGGGGCCAGCGCGGCCACGGTCGTCGTGGCGTCGGCCTGCGCCGCGGCCAGGGGCGCGCTCTGCAGCGACTGGTGCAGGCGGTCCAGCTGGTCCAGCACGGCCTCGATCTGCGCGGACGCGAGGCGCGTGCGGATGAGCCCCTGCCACAGCCGGAAGCGCACCGACGGCATGAGCTCGGCCAGGCGCTCGCGCTCGACCGTGGTGGCGCGCGGGGCGAGGGTCCAGAGCAGGTCGTCGAGCGTGGCCACGTCCTCGCGCCATTGCGGCGAGTCCGGCCCGAAGCGGCGGTGGTCGCCCGCGAGGACGGGGCGCCAGGCGCGGTAGGCGAATGCGGCCGCCGCGGGCGTGCACTCGGCGGCCGCGATGCGGTGCGCGACCTCGAGGGCCGACTCCTGCACCGCGGAGCGCTCGGCGTCCTCCTCCTTCACCGAGCGCACCACGTCGTCGTGGTCGGCCAGCGCCTCGTGGCAGCGCTCGGCCACCTGCGCCAGGCGGTCGCGGGCGCGCGAGAAGGCCTTCGCGTCGGGCGGCTCCTCGCCGAGCAGCGCCTGCACCTCGGTCGCGATCCACTCCTCGGGGCGGCGACCTTCCACGGCGTGGGCCCCGCCCGTGGCGCCCAGCTCCGCGATGGCGTCGATGAGGCCGCGGATGGGGTGCGCGGGGTCGACGAAGAAGCGTCGGTCCGCCATGACCGCCTTGAACACCGGCAGCTGCAGGCGCCCGAGCTGCACCTTGGCGGCCTCGGCGAGGTCGGGATCCTCGAACAGGCGCGCGAAGGTGGCGGCCACGAGGTCCGCCACCAGCTCGTCCGCGGGCGTGAGCGCGCCGGCCATCTCCTCGCGCGCGCGGCGGATGAGGTCCGCGGTGGGCGAGGGCGCCGGGCCGGAGGCATCGCTCGCGATGGCCGAGGCGGGCGCGGCCGCGGGCAGGCGCGCTTCCAGGCTGCGCAACGCGGCCACCAGCTCCGGGCGCACTTGCAGCGTGACCAGGGGCTGCGAGGGCTGCGCCGCCGCGGCGGCCCCGGCGAGCAGGCGGTCGAAGAGGCCGGGCGCGGCGCCGGCCGCGGCCCCCGGCGGCGCCTGGGCCGGAGCCGGGCTGGCCGGCGGCGTCATGCCGTGCGTGGCGGCTCGCGCGCCGGCCACCTGCCGCGGCGCCCCGTAGCTCACGCGCAGGTGCGGCAGGATCCCCTGGGAGACCAGCAGGGCGTTGCCGGCGCGGTAGGCCTTCGGCAGGGCGTGCAGCATGGCGGGGTCGAAGGCCGCCAGCGCCGCCAGGCGCGCCGGCGGCTCGGCCGTGGCGTCCGCCAGGACGTCCAGCAGCGCGCGGGCGAAGACGCGCGGGTGCACCGGGCTGTGCTCCTCGGCGAGGCGCTCGCGCCCCATCGCGGCCGCCAGGCGCGTGTTGAGCGCGAAGAAGTCGTCGCCCGTGGCCTCGCGCAGCCGCCGCGCGGCGTTGCCGACGGCGATTTCCTCCTGCACCTCCTCCTCCGAGACGAGCGAGAGCGAGTCGAGCGAGAAGCGCGAGGTCTGCGACAGGGCGTCGTCACCCGGGGCGAGCTTCGCGTCGAAGCGCCCGCGCACCTGCGCGGCGAGCCGCTCGGCCAGGACGGGGCCGCAATCGCGCACGGCGTCGCGCGCGAGGCGCAGCGCCTTCCACTTCTCGCGCGCGTCGGTGGAGGCGAGCTGGTGGTCGAGGATCTCGGTGACGGTGCCCAGCTCCTGCGCGAGCGCCTGCGCAAAGGCCGCGGCCAGGCTGTCGCGCAGCCCGGTCGTCGTGGAATCGCCGCCGCTCGGAGGGGAGGGCATGGGTGGGCTCGGCCGGTGCCCGGAAGTGTATAGGCGAAACGGGCGCGCCGCGTCAGCCCGGACCGGGCGCGGCCACCAGGCGGAGGGCGACGGCCTCCTCGCGCTCGAGGTCCTCGAGCCCGGTCTCCAGCGCGGCGATGACGCGCGTGGCCTCGGGGATGAGCACGTCGTCGAGCGCGCGCGCGCGCCGGATGGCGAGGCGGTAGGCCTCCGACAGGCGCTCGAGGTCGGCGGCGAGGCTGCCGCTGCG
>JAKOWJ010000217.1 GCA_029781595.1 Pseudomonadota bacterium
TGGTCGCGGCCCCGCCAGCCAAGGTGGCCAGGCCCGCCGAGCCCGCCTACGAGGACAAGCTCATCGAGGGCCTCGCCCCGCTGCCTTCCGAGGAAGAGGAGGCGGCGCGCCGTTACGACGCCGAGGGCTGGCCGCGCTACCTGCGGCTCGAGACCCGCCTGGGGCGGCTGCCGTTCGGGGATGGCGGCGTGTCCGCGGGCGCCAGCGTCTCCGGCGTGATCGAGACGCCCAACCACGGCACGCTCTCCGTGGACGCGGGCTACGCGCGCGACGAGGGGCGCGGCACCGCGACGCTGCGCCAGCGCGCGCTGCCCATGGGCGAGGGCTGGCTCGTGAACAACGAGCTGGGGGTCATGACGCCCCTGGGCCCGCAGGCGATGCGCGAGCCCTCCCGCGTGTTCGTGCCCTCGGTCGTGACACGCGGCGCCGCCACGGAGTGGGTGGACGCGGCCTCGAAGACGCAGTGGCTCGCGAGCACCGGCGAGCCGGGCCGCATGCTCGGCTACCCGGTGTCGGCCTTCCATCCGCTCGCGGGCAACCTCACGATCGCCGGCGTGCAGCAGGGCTTCGGCGACTGGGTCGCGGCCGCGCGCGCCGCCCGCGCCGACGGCGTGACGCTCTCCGACCAGCCCGCCTCGCCCGCGGACCACATCGACAGCGACGCCGCGCAGGTCTCGCTGCGCCACGCGACCGCCACGCACCGCGTGCAGGCCAACTTCCTGACCTCCCGCTCCAGCCAGGTGGACGGGGATCGCCGCGGGCTGTGGGTCGACGGCGAGTGGCGCGCGGGGCGCGCGACGCACGGCTGGGGCTTCTACCGCCTGGACAAGGACCTCACGTGGGCCGGCCAGGCGATGGCGAGCGACATCGAGGGCGCGTTCTTGCGCGAGTCGTGGCGCGAGTTCCGCTGGTCCGCCGAGGGCAGCCTGGACGTGCTGCGGCCGGCCACGGGCCACGAGGCGACCGGCGTCCTCGCGTCCGCCAACGGCCGCTGGCGATACAGCCGCACGCTCACGCTGGGCGCGGGCGGCACGGTCCGGCGCTACAACGGGAACGCGGGCAGCGGCTTCGCGGACGCGCGCTGGACCCACGAGCTGGGCACGAGCGGCGTGCGGCTGGACTTCACGGACGGCTTCGGCGAGCGCCGGCGGCGCCTCGCGCTCGACCACGGCTGGCTGCTGCCGCTGGGCTGGACGCTCAACACGACGCTCGCGGGCGGGCGCGAGTCCGGCACCGACGCGTCCGGAACGCTGTGGGACGCCGCGATCACGCTCACCGCGCCGCTCACCTCGAACCTCACGATGAGCGGCAACGCGACCGTGGAGCGCCGCGGCGACGGCAGCCGCGCCTCGGCGGCCAACGTGAACGTCGCCTGGCGGCTCGACCCGAACTGGTCACTCGAGGGGAACTTCATCCACTCGCTCGGCCGCAGCCGCGAGACGCGCCTGCTCGACCCGCTGGCGCCGCCGCCGGACCCCGTGTTCTCCACCACGTCCTCCAACTCGGTGTTCGTGGTGCTGCGCTACGAGGCGCAGGCCGGCAGCCGCAGCGTGCCCCTGGGCGGCAACGCGCTTTCCGGCGGCGGGCGGATCGAGGGGGTGGTCTTCCTCGACGCGAACCGCAACGGGACGCAGGAGGCGGGCGAGGCGGGCGCGCAGGGCGTCACGGTCTACCTCGACGGGCGCTACGCGGTGCGCACCGACTCGCAGGGCCGCTTCGAGTTCCCGTTCGTGGCGCCGGGCGCGCGCGCGCTCACCGTCGTGAACGAGACGCTGCCCCTGCCCTGGGAGGCGGGGCCCGGCTCGCAGCCGCGCGTCGAGGTGCGCGTGCGCGAGAGCACGCGCGTGGCGATTCCCGTGACGCGGCGCGGCCCCGACTGAGGCGGGCCTACTCGGCCTTCGGGTCGCGCGCCAGGAGCTGGCGCACGGCGTCGGCCGGCGCGCGCGACTCGAAGAGCACCGCGCACACGGCCTCGGTAATGGGCATCTCGACGCCGGCGCGGCGAGCGCGGTCGCGCACGCAGGGCGCCGAGCGCACGCCCTCGGCCACGTGGCCCAGCTCGCGCAGGATGTCCGGCAGCGCGCGGCCCTGCGCCAGGCGAAGGCCCACCTCGCGGTTGCGGGAGAGGTCGCCCGTGCACGTGAGCACGAGGTCGCCCAGCCCGGTGAGGCCCATGAAGGTCTCCGCCTGCCCGCCCAGGGCGACGCCGAGCCGCACGATCTCCGCCAGCCCGCGCGTGACGAGCGCCGCGCGGGCGTTGCGGCCGAGCGCGAGGCCGTCGGAGATGCCCGCGGCGATGGCGATCACGTTCTTCACCGCGCCGCCCAGCTCCACGCCCGGGAGGTCCGCGCTCGAGTACATGCGCAGGCGCGGGCCGTTGAGCCGCGCGGCGCAGTCGGCCGCGAACGCCGCGTCGCGCGAGGCGATCGTGAGCGCGGCCGGCAGCCCCTGCGCCACCTCCTGCGCGAAACTCGGGCCCGAGAGGGCGGCGGTGCGCCGCGAGGCGGGCAGGGCCTCGTCCAGCACCTCGTGGGGCAGCAGGCCCGTGGCGGCCTCGAACCCCTTGCAGGCCCACAGCAGGGGCGTGTCGGGACGGGCGGCGGCGATGGCCGTGGCCGCCTCGCGCAGCCCCTCGGTCGCGGTGGCGACGATGGCGAGGTCGCACGCGGCGAGCGCCGCGGCGAGGTCCGGCTCGACGCGCACGGCCCCGGGAAAGCGCGCGCCGGGCAGGTAGGGGCTCTCGCGCTCCCGCGCGAGCGCCTCGCGGCGGGCGGCCGAGCGGGCCCACAGGCCCACCTCGTGGGCGCCGGAGAGGGAGATCGCGAGCGCGGAGCCCCAGGCGCCCGCGCCCAGGATCGCGAGCCTCATCGCGGACCTACACGCCCCACAGGTGCGCCACGCGCGCGTAGCCTTCCTGGCCGTCGCGGTGGCGGACCTTCACCCAGCCGTTGGCGGGGGGCTCGAGCACCTCCAGCAGGACCTGCTTGTAGGCCTCGAAGACGAGCGGCGCGGCCGGATCGGGGGCGGCCCGCACGTCGGCCACCGGCACGCTCACCATCGCGTTCCGGCCCTCGCCCAGCAGGCGGTTCTCCACCCACGCGACCTCGCCGCCGGCGTCGCGCACCTTCGTCCACTGGTCGAGCCTGACGAGCACCTCGAAGGGGTAGCCGCGGCTCGCCACGAAAAGCGGGTCGGAACGCACCGAGGGCGCGTCGTACAGGACCGCGGCGTGGTCCCCGATGCAGCGGAATTCCGCGCCCAGCGCCGGCAGCGCCAGCAGGCCCGCGAGCAGCGCGGCCGCGCGCATGGCGACCTCAGTGCGTGGCCTGGATGATGGGCGAGGCGGCCTCGCCCTGGCCGGCCTGCTGCGCCTGCGCCTGCTTCTGGGCCTGGAAGAGCGCCTCGAAGTTCACCGGCGTGAGCACCACGGGCGGGAAGCCGGCGCGCGTGACGATGTCGGAGACGACCTCGCGCACGTACGGGTACAGGATGTTGGGGCAGGCGATGCCGAGCACGGGCTCCATGTCGCCTTCCGGGATGTTGCGGATCGCGAAGATGCCGGCCTGCCCGACCTCGACGAGGAACAGGGTCTTGTCCTTCGCCTTCGCGGTGACCGTCACCGTGAGCAGGGTCTGGTACACGCCCTCGTCGATCGCGCGCGACTCGTGGTGCAGCTGGATGTCGACCTGCGGCGCCTCGCGCTCGAGGAAGGCCTGCGGGGCGTTCGGGATCTCGAGCGAGATGTCCTTCACGTAGAGCTTCTCGATCGAAAAGACGGGCTGGTTCTGGGCGTCGCTCATGGGGCTTCCTTCGGTTGGGTGCGTTGGGGCCCGCGGCCGTCAGGCGGCGAGCAGGGGGTCGAGGCCGCCGGCGTGGTCGAGCTCGGCCAGGTCGTCGAAGCCGCCGACGTGGCGCTCGCCGATGAAGATCTGCGGGACCGTGCGCCGGCCCGTGCGCTGCATCATCTCCTCGCGGCGGGCGGGGTCGAGGTCCACGCGGACCTTCTCGATCTCCGACACGCCCTTCTTGCGCAGGAGCCGCTCGGCCATCTGGCAGTACGGGCACACGCCCGTGGCGTACATGAGGACCCGGGCCATGGCTAGCGCTCCACCGGCAGGCTCGCCTGCTCCCAGGCGAGCACGCCGCCCTTGAGGTTGTAGACCTGCGTGAAGCCCGCGCCCTTCAGGCGCCGGCACGCCGACCCGGAACGCGAGCCGCTGCGGCAGACCACGAGCACGGGCTTCTCCTTGTGCTTGGCGAGCTCGCCCACGCGGCTGGACAGCTGCCCCAGCGGGATGTGGCGCGAGCGCGGCAGGTGCCCCGCCGCGAACTCCGCGTCCTCGCGCACGTCCAGCACGAGCGCGCCCGGCTGGTTCATGAGGCGCGTGGCCTCCAGCGTGCCCACGCCCTGGGGGCCGCCCGCGAAGCGCGAGAGCTCGGGCCAGACGAGCAGCGCGCCGCTGGCGAGGAAGATCGCGACGAGCGCGAGGTGGTCGAGCAGGAAGGCACCCATGGGGAACGGACGAACGGGGAAAAACGCGCATTTTAGCAGCCGCCGGCCCCCCCGGCGAACCCGCTACGGGAAGAGGGCCTGCAGTCCCCACAGGGCCGCCATGCCGGCGCCGATGGCGCCGAGCGGGTTCTTCACCCGCATCGCGACCGCGGCGGCGGCGACGCCGGCCAGCAGGCGGTGGTTGCCGAGGGAGAGGGCGAGCGTGCCCTCGGGCATGGCGAACCCGGGCAGCACGATGGCCGCCAGCACCGCGGGCGGCACGAACGCGAGCGCCACGCGGAACCCGTGCGGGAACCTGTGCGGATCCGCGAACACGATGAACGAGGCGCGCGTGAGGAAGGTCACCGCCCCCGCGCCCAGGATCACGAGCCAGTCGCTCATCGGCGGTGCCGGCCCTCCACCGCGACGCCGGCGGCGATGCCCGCGAGCGAGGCGACCACGAGCGAGAGCTTGTACGGCAGGCCCGCGGCGGCCAGCGAGGCGGCGCCGGCCACCACGGCCGCCGCGATGTCCGCCCGCGTGCGCACGGCCGGCACCAGGATCGCGAGGAACGAGAGGGTGACGACGAAGTCCAGCGACCAGGCGGCGGGCACCTGCGCGCCCAGGAGCGCGCCGGCGATCACCGCGGCCTGCCACGTGCAGAAGAGGGTGAGCCCCGACCCGAGCATGCGGTAGTGCCGGAGCGAGCGGTCCCCCGGCAGCGCGTAGTGGCGCGCGCCCATCGCGAACCCCTGGTCGGTCATGAGGTAGGAGAGCGGCACGCGCCAGCGCCGCGGCAGGTGCGCCAGGTGCGGCGAGAGCGCGGCGCTGTACATGAGGAAGCGAAGGCTCACCACGAACACCGCCGCGAGCGTCACGATGGCGGGCGATTTCGCGGCCACGAGCTGCGCGACCACGAGCTGGGCGATGCCGGAGAAGGCGACGAACGAGAGGGCGATGCCCTCGAGCGGCGACATGCCGGCGCCGATGGCCGCGACGCCCGCCACGAAGCCGAAGGGGACGGTGCCGACGAGGACGGGAGCCATGTCGCGGCACCCGCCGAGGAATTCGATGCGCGCGTTTGGTAACATGGCCCGGCCCGCGATCCTGCCACGAAAGCCATGAAAAAGCTCGTCCTGCTCCGCCACGGCGAGAGCACCTGGAACAAGGAAAACCGATTCACCGGCTGGACGGACGTGGACCTCACGCCGCAGGGCGTGGAGGAGGCGCGCGCCGCCGGCCGGCTCCTGGCCGCCGAGGGCTACGACTTCGACCTCGCCATCACCTCGGTGCTCAAGCGCGCGATCCGCACGCTGCACCTCGCCCTCGGGGAGATGGACCGGCTGTGGCTGCCGGTGGAGAAGGACTGGCGCCTCAACGAGCGCCACTACGGGGGCCTGCAGGGCCTGAACAAGAGCGAGACGGCGGCGAAGTTCGGCGACGCGCAGGTCCTCGCGTGGCGGCGCAGCTACGACACGCCCCCGCCCCCGCTCGAGGCCGGCGACGAGCGCGACGCCTCCCGAGACCGCCGCTACGCGGGCCTCGGGGCGGCGGTGCCGCGCACGGAATGCCTGAAGGACACGGTGGCCCGCGTCCTGCCCTGCTGGCACGAGCGCATCGCGCCGCGCGTGGCCGCCGGCGAGCGCGTCGTCGTGGCGGCCCACGGCAACAGCCTGCGGGCGCTGGTGAAGTTCCTGGACGGCATCTCCGACGCCGACATCGTCTCGCTCAACATCCCGACGGCCGCCCCGCTGGTCTACGAGTTCGACGACGCCCTGCGGCCGGTGCGCCACTACTACCTGGGCGACCCCGAGGCCATCGCCCGCGCCGCGGCGGCCGTCGCCAACCAGGGCAAGGCCCGCTGAGGGATGCGGGCGCGGCACCTCGCGGCCGCCGCCATCGCCTGCCTCGCCCTCGTGGCGGGCCCGGACGCGATCGCGGCCAAGTCGCGCGAGCGCGCCGCCCCGGCCGCATCCGAGGAGGACCTGAAGGCGCTTCGCGAGCGCATCGGCCGCCTGGAGAAGGAGCTCGCCCGGACCGAGAGCTCGCGAAGCGAGGCGGCCGACGCGCTGAAGGCCTCCGAGAAGGCCGTGAGCGAGGCCAACCGGTCGCTCTTCGAGCTGGCGGGCGCCGAGCGCGACCTCGCGAAGCAGCTGGCGGCGCTCGCCGAGCGCGGCGAGCGGGCCCGCCGCGAGATCGCCGGCCAGCGCGAGCTCGCCGACCGGCTGCTGCGCCTGCAGTACGAGCGCGGCGGGCAGGACCGCCTGCGGCTCATCCTCGAGGGGCACGACCTCGCGACGGTCTCGCGGCACCTCGCCTACTTCGACTACATCCAGCGGGCCCGGGCCGGCGCTCTCGCCTCCCTCAAGCGCGGCGCGGACGAGGCGGCCGCGCTCGAGGCCGAGGTGCGGGACAAGCGCGAGGCCGTGGCCGCCAACAAGGCCGAGCAGGCGCGCGAGTCCAGGCGCCTCGAGAAGGAGCGCGCGGCGCGGGCGGCCGTCCTGCAGCGCCTGGCCGGGCAGGTCCGCCAGGGCCGGCGCGAGATCGGCCGCCTGAAGCGCGACGAGGAACGCCTCACCCGCCTGGTGCAGGAGATCGCCCGGGCGCTCGCGGCGCGCGAGGCGAGGAAGCCCGCGCCGGCCGAAGCCGGCCCGGGCGCGGCGCCGCGCAAGCACGGCAAGCCCGTCGACCGCGTCGCCGACGCCTCGCTCGCCTCGCGCCCTTTCCCCACCCTCAAGGGGCGCCTGCGCCTGCCGGTGCGGGGGGAACTCATGAACCGCTACGGCGGTCCACGGGAGGAGAGCGGCGCGAGCTGGCGGGGCCTGTTCATCCGGGCCTCGCAGGGCGAGCAGGTCCACGCGGTGGCCGACGGGCGGGTGGTCTACGCCGACTGGCTGCGGGGCTTCGGCAACCTGCTCATCCTGGACCACGGGGGAGGCTACATGAGCCTTTACGGATACAACGACGGGCTGCTTCGGCAGGTGGGCGACGCCGTGCGCGGCGGCGACCCGGTGGCCCTCGTCGGCTCCTCCGGGGGGGCCGAGGAATCGGGTTTATACTTCGAGCTCCGGTTGGACGGGAAGCCGTTCGACCCGATGCGCTGGGTGGCGCGCTAGGACTTTCCCTGCGGAAGGCGGCGCGGCCCCGGCCGCGGCGTTGTCCGTGATCCGAGAGGTGGCGAACATGAGCAGCAGACTGCAGCAGGTGGGGTTGGTGGTCCTGGGCGCCGCGCTGGGCGTCGCCGCGAGCCTGCACTTCTCCGCCGTCGCGGAGCGCCAGGCCTCGACCGTGCAGCTGCCGGTGGACGACCTGCGCCTCTTCTCGGAGGTCTTCGGCCGCATCAAGAACGACTACGTCGAGCCGGTCGAGGACAAGAAGCTCCTCAAGGAGGCCATCAACGGCATGCTCACGGGCCTGGACCCGCACTCGGCCTTCCTCGACCAGGACGCGTACAAGGACCTGCAGGTCGGCACGCAGGGCGAGTTCGGCGGCCTGGGCATCGAGGTCGGCAGCGAGGACGGGTTCGTGAAGGTCGTCGCGCCCATCGAGGACACGCCCGCCTACCGCGCCGGCGTGCAGGCGGGCGACCTCATCGTGAAGCTCGACGGCGTGAGCCTGAAGGGGCTCAGCCTCAACGACGCCGTCAAGAAGATGCGCGGCAAGCCCAACACGGAGGTCACGCTCACCGTGATGCGCAAGGGCCAGCCCGCGCCCATCGAGATCAAGCTGCGCCGCGACGTGATCCGCGTGAAGAGCGTCAAGGCGCGCCTGCTGGAGCCCGGCTACGGCCTGGTGCGCATCACGCAGTTCCAGGAGCACACGGGCGAGAACCTCGTGCAGGCGGTGAACGACCTGTACCGGCAGTCCGGCGGCGAGCTCAAGGGGCTCGTCATGGACCTGCGCATGAATCCCGGCGGGCTGCTCAACGCCGCGGTGGCGGTCTCGGCCGCGTTCCTGCCGAAGAACGCGCTGGTGGTCTACACCGACGGCCGCACCGAGGACGCGAAGATGCGCCTCACCGCCACCAAGGAGAACTACGTCCGCGGCGCCTTCCGCGACGACTACCTCGCCAAGCTTCCCGCGGCCGTGAAGTCCGTGCCCATGGTGGTGCTGGTCAACGGCGCCTCGGCCTCGGCCTCGGAGATCGTCGCCGGCGCGCTGCAGGACCACCACCGCGCCACGCTCCTGGGCACGCAGACCTTCGGCAAGGGCTCGGTGCAGACCATCCTGCCGCTGCCCAACAACCAGGCCGTCAAGCTCACCACCGCGCGCTACTACACGCCCAGCGGCCGCTCCATCCAGGCCAAGGGCATCACGCCGGACATCGTGGTCGAGGACGCGGCCACCGACTCGCGCATCTTCGTGCGCGAGGCGGACCTGCAGCACCACCTCGCGGGAGACGGCGAGAAGGCCGCGGCCGCGCCCAAGGCCGGCACGACGGCGGAAGCGAAGGCGGCCGCGAAGCCCGAGGCCAAGGCGGCCGCGAAGCCCGAGGCCGGCGCGACGGCGAAGGCGGAGGCCAAGGCCGAGGCCAAGCCGGCCAAGCGCGAGGACGTGCAGCTCGCGGCGGCGCTGAAGTTCCTGAAATCCCACCAGCCTTCCGCGGTCACCGCGGCCGCGGCGGCGAAGTAGGGCCGCCGTCCGGGCGGGCGACGTGGACGACGCCCAGCGGCTTCGCTACAGCCGCCACCTCCTGCTCGACGGTTTCGACGAGGGCACACAGGAGCGCCTGCTCGGCGCCCGGGCGCTCGTGGTGGGGGCGGGCGGCCTCGGCTCGCCGGCACTGCTCTACCTCGCCTCGAGCGGCGTGGGCCACCTCACCGTCGCCGATGCCGACGCGGTGGACCTCACCAACCTTCAGCGCCAGGTCGTGCACCGCGTCGACCGCGTCGGCTGCAACAAGGCGCAGTCCGCGGCCGCGACCCTCGCCGCCATCAACCCCGAGGTGACCGTGGAGGCGCTGGCCGAGCGGCTCGAGGGCGGGCGCCTCGCCGAGCTCGTGGCCCGGGCCGACGTGGTGCTGGACTGCTCCGACAATTTCGCCACGCGCCACGCGGTGAACGCGGCCTGCGTGCGCGCCCGCGTGCCGCTCGTCTCCGGCGCCGCCGTTCGCTACGACGGCCAGGTCGCGGTCTTCGACCTGCGCCGGCCCGGCGCCGCCTGCTACCACTGCCTCTTCCCGGCGGACGCCCGGGAGGCCGACGAGCGTTGCGCCACGATGGGCGTCTTCGCGCCGCTCGTGGGCGTGATCGGCACGATGCAGGCGATGGAGGCGCTCAAGCTGCTCGCCGGCCTCGGCGAGACGCTCGCCGGGCGCCTGCTGCTCTTCGACGCACGGGGCGCGCGCTGGCACGAGGTGCGCCTCACCCCCGATCCGAACTGCGCCGTGTGCGGCGAGCCCCGCGCCGCCGCCGCCTAGGGAGACGAAACCGATGAAGCCGTTCCCGCGAGCGCTCGCGCTCCTGCTGCCCCTCCTGCTCTCGGCCCCGCACGCGATGGCCGAGCTCGAAAAGCAGGTGGTGTGGAAGGTCGTGGATCCCAGGGGCAAGGTCACCTACTACGATGCCGCGCCTCCCAAGGAGGTCGAAGGCAAGGTCACCCGCATCGAGGTGGACCTCACGGCCAACCGCGCGACGCTCACCGGGGTCGGCGAGGGCGTCCCGACGAAGACGCTGCCGCTCACCGCGCCGGAGCTCAAGCGCGTGCGCGCGGACGCGGAGCTCGCGCGGGCGCGCGCCAACCTCGAGGCCGCGCGCAAGGCGCGCGAGGACGGCAAGGATCCCACGCCCGAGGAGACGCAGTGGATCGGCAAGAAGGGCGGCGGCGCCCGCCCGGTGCCGACCGACGCGTACCACGAGCGCATCAAGGCGCTCGACGCGTCCGTCAAGTCGGCCGAGGCCGAGCTCGAGCGCGCGCAGAAGGCGGCGCGGATGGCCGCCATTGACTGATCTCCTGCGTCGCGGCGCGGCCGTGGCGGCGCTCGCCGTCGCCTGCGCCGCCATCGCCGCGGAGCCCGTGCTCTACAAGCTGGTGGACCGCCAGGGTCGCGTCACCTACGCCGACCACGTCCCCAAGAACTTCGACGGCACCGTGACGCGCCTCGAGTCCGAGGCGTCGACCAACGTGCTGCCCGGCACCGCGGGGCGGGCGGAGGTGCCGCCGCTGCCGCCGGCCACCTCCGCCATCGCGGAAAAGCGCCGCCAGGCGCGCGAGTCGCTCGAGAAGAAGCTGCGCGAGGCCCAGGCGCGCGTGGAGGCCGCGCGAAAGGCCCTGGACGGCGGCCACGACCCGCGCGACGACGAGCTGCAGACCATCCAGCACCGCCGCCCGCCCCTGGCCGCGGGCGAGACGCCGCCGAATCCCAACTGCTTCTCCGTCACCGCACCCGACGGCACCGTGACGCTCAACTGCCCGACGCGCGTTCCGGACGAGGCGTACTACGCGCGGCAGGCGAAGCTGAAGGAGGAGCTGCGGGCCGCGGAAGAGGCGCTCGCCGCCGCCGAGTTCGCCTACCGCCGGGGCACCGACTAGGCGGCGTCCAGGGCGCCGAGGTCCCAGCGCGGGCGGACGGTGAATCCCGCCGCGCCCTGCAGCCGGCCCCGGTACCGCAGCGAGGCGGCGAAGGCGATCATGGCGCCGTTGTCGGTGCAGAGCCGCACCGGCGGGAAGTGGACCGTGGCGCCGACCCGGGCGGCCTCGCGCAGGAGCCGCTCGCGCAGGACCGCGTTGGCGCCCACCCCGCCGGCCACCACCAGGCGCGGCAGGCCGGTCGCCTCCAGCGCGCGCAGGCACTTGCCCGCGAGCACGTCCACCACCGCCTGCTGGAAGGAGGCGGCGACGTCGGCGCGAAGGCGCTCGTCCATCGCGTGCTTGCGAACGCAGAGCAGGGCGGCCGTCTTCAGGCCGCTGAAGCTGAAGTCGAGGCCCGGGCCCGCCAGCATCGGCCTCGGGAACGCGAAACGCCGCGGGTCCCCGCCTTCGGCCAGCCGGGAGAGGGCCGGCCCGCCGGGGTAGCCGAGCCCCAGCAGGCTCGCGGTCTTGTCGAAGGCCTCGCCGGCCGCGTCGTCCACGGTCTCGCCCAGGAGCGTGTACCGGCCCACCCCTTCCACCGCCATGAGCTGCGTGTGGCCCCCGGAGACGAGCAGCGCGACGAAGGGAAAGGCCGGCGGAGGATCGGCGAGCAGCGGGGAGAGCAGGTGACCCTCCAGGTGGTGGATGCCCACCACGGGTCGGTCGAGCGCGATGCCCAGGCCCGCGGCGACGGAGGCGCCGACCAGCAGTGCGCCGGCAAGGCCGGGGCCCTCGGTGTCCGCGATGAGGTCCACGTCCGCGACCCCGCGACCCGTTTGCGCCAGCGCCTCGCGGGCGAGCGGGACCAGGCGGCGGACGTGGTCGCGCGAGGCGAGCTCGGGCACCACCCCGCCGTAGAGGGCGTGCAGGTCCACCTGGGAGTGCAGCGCCTCGCCGAGCACGCCGAGTTCGCTGTCGTGCAGGGCGACGCCGGTCTCGTCGCAGGAGGTTTCGATGCCGAGGGTGAGCACGGGTCGCCGGCGCGGATCCGCGCCTTTCCAAGGGTGCAAAACTTTGATATTATGCAGGGTTTTCAGCGCCGCCTTACCTTCTAAAACACCGGATCCCGACATGCCGACCATCCGAGTCAAGGAAAACGAGCCTTTCGACGTCGCGCTGCGCCGCTTCAAGCGCGCGGTGGAGAAGACGGGCCTGCTCACGGAACTGCGCGCGCGCGAGTTCTACGAGAAGCCCACCGCCGAGCGCAAGCGCAAGCACGCGGCCGCCGTGAAGCGCCGCTACAAGCGCATGCGCTCGCAGATGCTGCCGCCGAAGCTGTACTGACCGGCGCCGGGCGGGATGCCCCACGCGGCGAGCCGGGCCCCGCGCCCCGCTCGCCGCGATCGTTTCCGGACACGAAAGAGGACGCGATGACGCTCCGGGAGAGGATCCAGGAGGACGTGAAGGCCGCGATGAAGGCGCGCGAGGCCGAGCGCCTGGGCACGCTGCGCCTGCTCACCGCGGCCATGAAGCAGCGAGAGGTGGACGAGCGCGTGGTGCTCGACGACGCCGGCGTGATCGCCGTCATCGAGCGCATGCTCAAGCAGCGCCGCGATTCCGTCTCTCAGTACGAGCAGGCCGGCCGCCAGGACCTCGCGGACGCCGAGAAGCGCGAGATGGCGGTGCTGCAGGCGTACCTGCCGCAGGCGCTCTCCGCGGCCGAGCTGGAGGCGATCGTGGCGAAGGCCGTCGAGACGGCAGGGGCCCGCGCGCCTTCGGACATGGGCAAGGTGATGGCGCTCGTGAAGCCGCAGGTCGCCGGCCGGGCCGACATGGGCCAGGTCTCCGCGCTGGTGAAGTCGAAGCTCGCCGGCTGAGAGGCCGGGCCCGCCCCCGGCGCCGCCGCGGGACCCCACGCCAACGGGAGCCGGGAGCCACCGACCCGCATGATCCCGCAGGACTTCATCCAGTCGCTCCTGGGGCGCGTCGACATCGTCGACGTGATCGACCGTCACGTGCGCCTGAAGAAGGCCGGCGCCAACTACAAGGCGTGCTGCCCGTTCCACAACGAGAAGACGCCCTCGTTCAACGTGAGCCCCTCCAAGCAGTTCTACCACTGCTTCGGCTGCGGGGCGCACGGCAACGCCATCGGCTTCCTGATGGAGTACGCGGGGCTCACCTATCCCGACGCGATCCGCGAGCTCGCCGAGGGCGTGGGGCTGGAGGTGCCGGAGGTGCGCCCGGTGCCCGGTGCCCGGCCCGCCACGGCGCAGGCCAAGGGCATCGTCGAGCGGATGATGGAGGCGCTCGCCTTCTACCGCGCCGAGCTCAAGAAGTCGCCCGAGGCCATCGCCTACCTCAAGCAGCGCGGGCTCTCCGGGGAGATCGCGGCGCGCTACGGCCTGGGGTACGCGCCGGCGGCCTGGCAGTCGCTCAAGGCCGTCTTCGCCGACTACGAGGCGCCGGAAATGAAGGACACGGGCCTGGTGATCGACTCCGAGGGCGACGAGGGCGGCGAGGGCGAGCCCGCCCGGCGCTCGCGGCGCTACGACCGGTTCCGCGGGCGGGTGCTCTTCCCCATCCTCGACTCCCGCGGCAACGTCATCGGCTTCGGCGGCCGCATCCTGGGGGAGGGCGAGCCCAAGTACCTCAACTCCCCCGAGACGCCGCTCTTCGAGAAGGGACGCGAGCTCTACGGGCTGTGGCAGGCCAAGCGCGCCATCCGCGAGTCCAACCAGGTGATCGTGGTGGAGGGCTACATGGACGTGGTGGCCCTGGCGCAGCACGGCGTGGAGAACGCGGTTGCCACCCTCGGCACGGCCACCACCCCGACGCACGTGGCCAAGCTCCTGCGCCTGGCCGACTCCGTGGTCTTCTGCTTCGACGGCGACGCGGCGGGCCGCAAGGCGGCGTGGAAGGCGCTGGAAGTGAGCCTGCCGGTGCTGGCGGACGGCAAGGCCGTCTCCTTCCTCTTCCTGCCCGCCGAGGACGACCCCGACACCTTCGTGCGGCGCCTCGGCAGGGACGCGTTCGTCGAGGCGCTGGCGCAGGCGAAGCCCCTGTCGCAGTTCCTGGTGGGCGAGCTCGCCTCGCGCGCGGACATGCGCACGGAGGAGGGCCGCGCCCGCTTCCTCGCCCTGGCGAGACCCCTCGCCGCCCAGATCGTCGCACCCGCGCTCGGGGCCATGATCCGGCGCCGCCTGGCCGAGATGGCCGGGCTGGACCCGGGGGAGTTGCCGGGCTTCGGCCCGGGGCCGGTCGCGCCCCGGCGCCCGCAAGCCCCGCCCCCCCGGCAGGTCCGCCGCTCCCGGTCGCTGGAGGCCCAGGTGCTCGAGCGCCTCGTGCGCCACCCCGGGCTGGCGCGCGGGGTGGACCCGGACCTCGTGGACGAGGAAGCTCCGGAGGGCCGGGCCCTGCTCGCCGTGCTCGCCTTCGCCCGGGAGGGCGACGACGGGCTCACGCTCGGGCAGGTGCTGGCGCACTTCGACGCGACGGAGCATGCCGCGGCGCTGGAGGCGGCCCTTCGCGACGGCGGGTTGCTCGACGAGATCCCGGAGGCGGAGCTGGACATCGCCTCGGAGCTCGCCGGCCTCCAGGAACGCCTCGCCCAGCGCCGGGCGCAGCGCCGGCAGGCCGAGCTCGAGTCGCTGGGCCTGGCCGGGGGCCTCTCGGAGGCCGAGCGCGCCGAGCTGGCGGCC
>JAKOWJ010000233.1 GCA_029781595.1 Pseudomonadota bacterium
CTTGGCGCGGGCGTTGGCGACGGTGGCCTTGGCGCGATCACCCATCGCGAGCCACGAGCTCACCACCTGCGTCATCGCCACGAGCGAGGCGGGGTCTTTCGGGTAGCGCTGGCGGGCGGCCTCGTAGCACTTGATCGCGTCGATGTGGTCGTTGCGGTCGAAGGCGCAGTCGCCCTGGAAGAACCAGGCATTGCGAAGGAAGAGTTCCTCGATGGCGCTCCGCTGCCGGACCTGTTCGAGCGCGTCCTTCACGCCCGCGTAGAGGTGCTCGGCCTGAACGAGCCGGTCAGTACGGGCCTTCTCCCGGTCGCGTCGCTCGCTGTCGGGCATGGCCTTGCGCAGGTCCTCGGCGATCTGGGCCGCAGAACGCCGGTAGGCGTCGGCGAGGCGGTAGGTGACGCCGGCGCCCTTTCGGGCGTCGAGGTCCGGGCCCATGGCGGCGATGTACTGCTCGAACCGCTGGATCGCCGCGGGATACCGCCCGGTGTCGTGGTAGTGGTCGGCGAGGGTGATGAGGGCCTCGCGGAAAGTGGGCGTGCTGGGGCCACCCTGCTCGCCGGAGACGACGCGGACCAGGAGTTCCTCGGCGCGAGAGTCGTTCGAAGGGTCACTGTCGGCGAAATAGGCCTGCGCGAGGGGGACGTAGCTGGCGTCGGCGAGGGGGCCGACGGCCTCGGTGCCCGCGCGGGCGGCGATGAGGTCGGAATAGAGCTTGGCGGCGAGGTCCATGTTGCCTCGGGCGCGGTAGCACTGGGCGAGGCGGAACATGGCCTCGGCGTGCCGGGTGTCGCCGGGCAGGTCGGCGATGAACTGCTGGAAGGCGCTGATGGCGCCGTCGAGGTCGCCGGCGCGGTCAAAGGCCATGGCGCACGCCCAGACCGAGTCCGCGTAGGCACGGGCGTCGGTCTGCACAACGCGCGACGCGTGCATGCGGAAGTAGTCGCCGGCGCGGAGGAGGTGGGTCTTGGCCTCGCGCTGGGTGGCCGGGTCGGCCGTGGCGAGCGAGAGGCCCTCGCCCAGCCCGAGGTCTCGAAGGGCGCGGTCGGCAAGCTCCTGGTGCGCGTGGGCGAGGATCGCCAGCAGCTCCGCGGGGAGGTCGTCGGTCTTGA
>JAKOWJ010000245.1 GCA_029781595.1 Pseudomonadota bacterium
GGCGCTTCGGCCACCTCGGCCTCCTGGCACTCGGTGCGCAGGCGGTCGGTCTCGGTGGTGAGCCGCTCGAGGCGCGCCCCGAGGTCGGCGGCGCGCTGACGGGTGCGGTGCCATTCCGAGTCGGTCCGCTCCACCGCGGTGCGCAGGGTGCGCAGCTCGCCGCGCACCTCGGCGGCGGCGCCCACGGCGCTGGCCCCCGAACCGGGCGCGTGGTCCAGCGTCGCCAGCGTGTGGTCCCGCTCGCTGCGGAAGAGGGCCTCGTCCTCCTCCAGCTCCTCGGCCTCGGGCGCCACCCGGGCGAGCTGCTCGTGCACCTGCGCCAGCTCGGCGCGCAACCGGGCCGCCTCGCCCTCCAGGTTGGCCACCACGCCACCGTCGAGCAGCTGACCGCGGTCACGCTCCATCGCCCGGCGCCGTTCGTGGAGCACGGCGGCCAGACCACGCGCCCGTTCTCGCAGCTGCTCCACGGCCATCAGCCGGTCGCTCACGTCGGTGTCGCCCCGGGCGGTGAGCTCGGCCTCGGCTGCCATCACCTCGGTGTCGAGCGAGGTGAGCTCGGCGCGCCGCTCCCGTTCGGCCTGCTCGGCGGCCAGGCGCTCGCCGGCCAGCGCGGCCAGGCGGGTGCGCAGGCTGACGATCTCCCGACCGGCGAGGTGGATGCGCAGCGCGTCGTACTCTGCCTGCAGGTCGCCGTGGCGGCGCGCCGCTTCTGCCTGCCGCTCGAGCGGGCGCAACTGGCGGCGCACCTCGCGCAGCAGGTCCTGCACCCGCACCAGGTTGCCCTCGGTGGCGTCGAGGCGCCGCTCGGCCTTCTCCTTGCGCCGCCGGTACTTGAGGACCCCGGCGGCCTCTTCGATGATGGCCCGGCGGTCCTCGGGCCGGGCGTTGAGCACGGCGTCGATCTGGCCCTGGCTCACGATGACGTGCTGCTGGCGCCCGACCCCGGCGTCGCTGAGCAGCTCCTGGATGTCGAGCAGGCGGCACGGGACACCGTTCAGCTTGTACTCGCTCTCCCCGGTGCGGAACAGCGTGCGGCTGATGGTGACCTCGGTGAACTCGATGGGGAGCACGCCGGCGGCGTTGTCGATGGTGAGCGCCACCTCGGCCCGGCCGAGGGCGGGGCGTTTGGCCGTGCCCGCGAAGATGACGTCGTCCATCTTCTGGCTGCGCACCGCGC
>JAKOWJ010000252.1 GCA_029781595.1 Pseudomonadota bacterium
GGGCGGCGACATTCGCTACGTGGGCGATTTCAAGGCGCTGCTGGGCGGCATCGACGTGGTCTCCGCCCTCATCGGCCTGTACTGCGTGCCGGTGCTCATCGACCTGGTGGCCACGCCCGACGCGCACCTGAAGCTCACGCACCAGGTGGCGGGCTTCCGCCTGAAGGAAGCCGCGGGCATCGCCTGGCGCTCGCGATTCAACCTCGCGCGCAGTTCCGTCATCGGCACGCTGGTGGGGATCCTGCCGGGCGCCGGCGGCTCCATCGCCTCTCTCGTCTCCTACGCCGAGGCGCGCCGCTCGTCGAAGCACCCCGAGCGCTTCGGCAAGGGCGAGCCCGACGGCGTGCTGGCCACGGAGTCCTCCAACAACGCCACCGTGGGCGGCGGCTTCATCCCCACGCTGGTGCTGGGCATCCCCGGCACGCCGCCGGACGCGGTGATCCTGGGCGCGCTGCTGGTGCAGGGCATCCGCACCGGCCCCTCGCTCTTCAGCGAGCAGAGCCAGATCGTCTACACCTTCATCTACGGCCTCTTCGTGGCCACGATCCTCATGCTGCCCATCGGGCTGGTGATCGGGCGCTACGCGTTCAAGTCCATCGTGGCCATCCCCAAGGCCGTGCTCGTGCCCACCGTCGCCTTCCTCACCATCGTGGGCAGCTACGCGGTGAACAACAACGCCCACGACGTGCAGCAGATGGTGGGCCTGGGCATCTTCGGCTGGATCGCCGGGCGCCTGGGCTTCACAGCCTCTCCCATGGTGCTGGGCCTCATCCTGGGCACCATCGCGGAGTCGGGCTTCGTGCGCGGCTACCTCATCGGCGTGGCGGCCGGCCACCCCACGGCCGAGTTCTTCAACCGGCCCATCTCGATCGGCATCATCGCGGCCATCGTCCTGAGCCTGGGCTATCCCATCCTCATGGCGCGGCGCCGCAACCGGGAGGTGCCCAATGAGTGAATCGCGCGTGGACGTGCGCGGCATCGCCGGCAGCGCCATCGCCATCGCCGGCGCGGCGGCAGCGTGGTACTACGCGAAGGACTTCTCCGACATGGGCGCGGTGTTCCCGCGAACGCTCTCGGCGATCCTCGCGATCCTGGGCGTGCTCTACATCGTGATGGCCGTGCTGCGCCCGGAGCCGCAGCGCGCGCACGCACCGGGCTCGAACGTCCGGCGCGTGGGCCTGGTCGCGGTGATGGTGGCTTGGTCGGCGCTCATCGAGCCCGTGGGCTTCCTCACCACGAGCATCGGCTGCTACGCGGCCATCCTCGCGCTGGCCAACTACGACCGCTGGACGCCGCGGCTCGCCGTCACCTACGCGGTCGCGGGCGCGGCCGTGCTCGGCGGCCTGTACGCAATTTTCCGCTTCGTGCTGGAAGTGCCCCTGCCCGTGGGGATGGCTCTCTAGCCCGGCGGCCGGCAACGCGGGGCGCGCGTTTTGCCCCTATACTCGCGCGCTTCGACGCAGCCGGATGCCGCCATGACTGACCTCCGACTCGCCGTCGGCCGGGGCCCACGAGGCCTCGCCGCGCTGGCGATTGCCGCCGTGCTGGCCGCCTGTTCCAAGGGCGAGCCCGCGCCTGCCCCACGATCTGCCGCCGCTCCTGCGCCAGCGCCTGCGCCCGCGACGGCCACCGCGCCCGCCGTGCCGGAAGCCAAGCCCAGCGGCGAGCTGCTCGAGCGACTGGCCCGGCAGGAGGCGGCGCTGCGCGCGCTTGAACCGGCCAAGCCCGAGCCGGCCGCCAAGCCCGCGCCGGCGCCGAAGCCGCCGCCCGCCCCCGCGGCCGCCGTGCCGGCCCGCCCGCCCGAGAAGGCACCCGAGAAGGCGCCGGCCGTGGCGAAGGCCGCGACGACGCCCGTGGCGGACGCGCCCTCGAAGGCCGCTTCCTCGAGCCCTGCGCCCGTGACGGCGGCCGCGGTGCCCGCGCCGAAGCCCGCCGCCGAAAAGCCGGCGCCCGCCAAGCCCGCACCCGCGCCCGCCAAGGCTGCGCCGGCACAGCAGGTTGCCAAGGCCGCGCCGCCCACGCGAGTGGTCTCGCGCGTCGAGCCCGACTTCCCGTCCGAGGCGCTGCGCGCCGGCTACGACGAGGGATCCGTGAAGGTGCGCCTCACGGTGGATGCGGCGGGCAACGTGACGGACGTGGCCGTGGTGCAGGCACGGCCCGCGCTCGTCTTCAACCGCGCGGTGGTGCGGGCCGTCTCGCAGTGGAAGTTCACGCCGGGCGCGGCCGGGCGCGCCATCGAGACGGAGATCGCCTTCCGGCGCTAGCCGCCCTACTGCACCAGCTCGTCGACGCGCGCGCACAGCTCGCGCGCGCTGTGCACGTCCAGGCGGTCGTAGATCTTCTTCATGTGGTCGGCCACGGTCGAGGGCGCGATGCCCAGCGTGGCCGCGATGGCCTGCCGCGTGTAGCCCGCGCGCAGGAGCGCGCACACCTCCGTCTGCGCGATCGAGAGGTCCAGCCCGCCCAGCGCGCGGCGCCACGCGACCGCCCGCGGCTCCTGGTGCTGGATGGACACGTGGATCGCCGGGGCGAGCCCCTCGGCCGCGGCGGCGAGCGGCTGCGCCTCGAAGACGAAGCGCCCCCAGGCGTTGTCGACCGTGAGCACCACCTGCCGGCGCGAGGCGTCGCGGTGGCTGCGGATCTGGTCGGCCAGCATCGCGAGCGTCGGGAAGTCGGCGCTTCGCGGCGCACGACCCGCGCTCTCCGGCGTGATGCCGCCGTGCGAGAGCAGCAGCATCTTCTGCGCGTCTTCCGACAGGTGCATGAGGGCGCCGTCGCGCGTGAGGCTCAGCACCGCGCGCCGCTCGCGCCGGGCCACGAACTCGGTGCCGGCGACGCTCTCGCACTCCAGGCCCCGCGCCACGTAGGGCACCAGGTCCGCGAGCAGCCGCTCCTCGGCGGCGGTGAACGCGTCCTCGCCCTTCTCGCGGTAGAGCACGAGCGAGCCCAGGGGGCGGCCGGCCGTGCCGCGCACGATGGCCTCCACGCGCGTGTGCAGGCGCTGCGGCCGCCAGATCTCGTTGTAGAGCGCGGAGCGGTAGAACTCCGGCCGGTCGAGCTCGCGCGCGCTCCTCACCGTGGCGCGGCCCAGCACCGCCTCGCGGAAGCCGCCCATGGCCTCCCTCTCGCGCCGGTTGTGGAATTCCTCGAAGTAGTGGCGCGCCACCTGCGCGTCGATGGGGCCCTCGAAGAAGTAGCGCACGAGGTTGCCCTCGGCGTCGGTCCAGTCGAAGAGGTTGCGCGCGGACGGGATGATGCGGTGCAGGGCCTCCAGCAGCGCGGGGACGAGCTGCTCGCCGGGCAGCCCCAGCGAGCACAGCGAGCGCACGCTCGCGATCGCGGCCGAACGGTTCATCCCACCTCCCCCAGGCGATGCGCCGAGTCTACTCCCGGTCCCCGGTCCTGAACCCCCCGTCGAGGGGGTGAAGCCGCGCGCCGGCCCCGTCTACCCTTGTGCGAAACACCCAGGGAGTGACGATGGGCCGAGGGAAGCGGCGCACATCGCATGGCGCACTGGCGCGCTGGCTCGTGGTGGCCGCGCTCGCCCTCGCCCCGCTCGCGACTGCGCAGTCGCCCGGCGCTCCCGGCGTGCCGCCGCCGCCGGGAGACAGCGGCCTCGACCTCACGAAGATCCCCGACGAGCTCCTCACGCCCGAGGGCCGGCGCCAGAAGGCGCAGCTCCTGAAGGGCGCGCAGCCCGGCGGCACGGGCGCGCTCGCGAGCCCCGGCGGCGTCCCGGGCGGCGGCGGCGCCCCGCCCGGCGGCGAGGCCGGCGACAAGGCCGCCACCGAGCAGGCGAAGAGCCTGCTCGACACCGTCGAGCCCATCATCCCGCGCGCCAACGCCGACCTCGAGGCGGTGTCCTCGCACGCGCGCGCCATCCTCGCGCTCGCCAACGCCTGCATCGGGGCGCAGTGCCCCGTGGTGAAGAGCTGCGCCACCGCGGCCTCGCTCGTGCAGGCGCTCGTGGACGCCGAGACCTACCTCGACGCGATGCTGGGCGCGCTGAACCGCGCCGCCGCCGACTCGGCCGCGGCCCACTCGAACGTCGTCGCGCAGACCCGCATCACGAGCGTGAACCTGGACCGCGCCATCCGCGTGCTGGCCATCCAGGACTTCCTCAACCGCTTCTCCTCGATGATGTTCAACCTCGCCTCCCTCGCCGACGACATCAACAACATGGCCAAGGAGGGCACGCTCGCGCCCGGCGACAACCTCGCGGCAAAGGTCGACGGCTTCTACGAGGGGATCAAGGATCTCGAGGCGGTGATGACCGACGGCATGAAGGCGGGCGCCGAGTGGGCCGGCGAGGACTCCGACTTCGTGAAGAGCCCCGTGGGCGACGTGACCGACAAGGTCTTCGGCACCGGCGGCAAGACGGGCCTGGCCAACGACGCCAAGAGCTCGCTCTCCGACGCGGCCAACGCCGTGGACGAGCTGCGCAAGAAGATGAAGGAGGCCAAGGACGCGGGCAAGAGCCTCAATCCCAAGGACGTGCTGGGGGGCCTTTCCAAGGCCGCCGGCAAGATCCTCTACCGCGACCTCAAGGCCTACTCCGACAAGCTCATCGCGGAGAACCGGAAGTACATCGACGAGCTGCTGTCCAACCTCTCCGCCGAGGAGCGGATCCTCGCGGACCTTTTCCTGCAGCGCATGCGCATCGGCGAGCGGCGCTGGGTGGCCGAGGACGCGCTGCGCGCCGTGCGCGAGGCCAAGGCCGCACTCCTCGCCTGCCTGGCGCGCGCCTGCGGCAACCCCACGCTCACGCGCCCGGTGCTGCCGGACTACTACGCGCCGCCCGCCGGCATGAGCGCGGCGGACCTGGCGAAGCACTTCGGCTGGGGCACGGCCCTTCGCGACCTCAACCCGCGCATCGCCGACGCGGAGATCCGCCTGCGCGAGCGCTTCGAGGTGCAGGACTCCTGCCCGGGCGGCGGCGGCACGGGCATCTCCCTGCCCCCGGACGGCGGCGTCACGGGCCTGCCCGGCGTCGAGCCCAGGATCCGCGAGCTCTTCCGCGCCAACTGCCCCGAGTGCCAGCCGGCCGCCGACCGGCTGGCGGCCATCGTCTCGCAGGAGGCCTACGCGGAAAGCGAGATCGCGCGCATCGAGGCCAACCTGCGCCAGGCCCGGACCGTCCTGCGCAAGCTCGACTCGACGCAGCGCCAGCTCGACGCGCTGGACGCGAGGCGCCGCGCGCTGCGCGAGCGCATCCGCCGCTCCTTCCTCAAGGACGCGCACGCGCAGCAGGACCTCGCGGTGGCCGACGGCGAGCGCATCGAGCTGCTGGGCGAGCTCTCCTACCTGCGCCGCGAGATCGAGCGCCTGGAGGCCGAGAAGGACCGGCTGCCTGCCCTGCGCGACCGGCGCACGAGCCTCGCCCTTCAGGAGGGCGACGCGCGCATCGCGCTGGAGGCCTGCGAGCGCGAGCGCTGCCAGCCGGTCACGGTGGGCACGGTCGTGGGATTGGGCGGCGTGAACCCGTTCGACCCGAACAACCCGATCGGCTCCACGGGCAGCGGCACGCCGGCGACTCCCGGCTCGCCCGGCAGGCTGGCGTTCTCCTCGGCGAACTACGGCGGCACGGAAGGCGGCGTCATCCTGATCACCGTCGACCGGCGCGGCGGCACGTCGGGCACCGTCAGCGTGGGCTACCTCACGAACGGCGGCTCGGCCACCGAGGGCGCGGACTACAAGCCGGAGTTCGGGCGGCTCACCCTCGCCGACGGCGAGCGCTCGGGAATTCTCGCCGTCAACCTGGTGGACGACACGCTCGTCGAGGGCGACGAGACCTTCACGATGACGCTGCTCGATCCGCAGGGCGCCACGCTGGACGAGCCCCACATCGCCACGATCACCATCCACGACAACGACGGCGCGGCGCCCCCGCCGCAGCCCGCCGGCTCGATCCAGCTCTCGTCGTCGACCTACTCCGCGGCCGAGGGACAGGGCCAGGTGACGATCACCGCCACGCGCACCGGCGGCAGCAACGGCCAGGTGAGCGTGCAGTTCGGCACCGGCCCGGCCAGCGCCACGGCCGGCGCCGACTACCAGCCGGCCAGCGGCACGCTGGTGTGGGAGAGCGGCGATGCGGCGCCCAAGACCTTCACCGTGGGCATCGTCGACGACACGCTGGTGGAGGGGCCGGAGACCTTCTTCGTGAACCTCTCCTCGCCCACGGGCGGCGCGACGCTCGGCTCGCCCGCGACCGGCACCGTCACCATCTCCGACAACGACGTGGCCACCGGCCCGTGCGGCGCGCAGGGCAGCGCCTGGGCCCCCAACGCCGGTGCGCCGTACTTCTGCTCCGGCACGTGCAATCCCTGCCCGTCGCCGCAGACGGTGACGGTGGCGGGCGACCGCGTGACGATCTCGCCCTTCCACGCGGGCGGCGCGGCGACCTTCACGGGCTGCTCGGTCTCGCTCAATTCCGACAGCAACACGCTCACCTACTTCAGCCAGTCCAACCACCGCGCCACGATCACGCGCACGAGCGACAACGCCTTCACCTCCAACATCGTGAGCAGCGGCGGCGGCACCTGCTCCATGACCTGCACGAGGGCCGGCCCGTGAGCGCGCGCCGCCTCGCCCTCGCCGGACTCGCCGCTGCGGCGCTCGCCCTGCCCGCGGCCGCGCAGGAAGGCCGCGGCTTCAACCCCATCGCGCGGCCCTCGCAGGCGCCGGTGCTGCCCGACGGCGCGGTGGCCGTGAACCCGCCGCGGCCGCTGCCCCGGGAGACGATCGAGCGCGCCGTGCGCCAGGTGCTCGAGGCCTGGAACGAGCGGCGCCTGGACCGCGTGCTGGCGAAGGACTTCCGCGACCGCGAGCGGCTCGTCGACGCGCTCGAGACGAAGGTGCCGCGCGACGCGAAGCTGCGCCTCACGGCGGTGCAGGGCTGGCAGGTGCTCTCGCAGTTCCGGCGCGGCGCCACGGTGGTGAGCCGCGTCTCGGTGACCGTTCGCACGCAGGTGGAGTTCAACGACCCGGCCGCCGGCTTCCAGGCGCGCGACGGCACCAACGAGTTCGTCCTCACCGTCACCGGGCGGGAGGCGCCGTGAGGCGCGCGGCCGCCGCCTGCCTCGCCCTCGCCGCGGGCGCCGCGCACGCGCAGACCTGGTCCGTCACCGGCACCAACACGGCGCGCTGGGAGCGCTACGAGACGCGCGGCAGCACGGCGGGCTCGCCCTACCCCTTCACCACCACCACGGGCTACGACGAGCTGGTGCTGAACCTCGCGTGGCAGCCGACCGGCTTCGACCGCTGGCGGGGCCTCGTGGCGGGCGTGGCCAACGACTCGCCCTACCGCTCGCCGGACCGCGACTTCGTGCCCGAGCGCCTGCTCCTCGCGCGCGAGAACGGCGAGGCCGCCATCCCCTACCGGGCCGAGGCGGGCGACTTCTTCGCCTTCGCCACCACGCGCACGCAGCAGCGCCCGCTCAAGGGCGCGAGCGTCGAGCTGCAGCCGGCGGGAGGCGCCGTGCGCCAGTCGATCCTCGCTTTCGCAGGCACCGCGCAACCCTCGTGGCGGCACCTGCAGTGGTCCGACGACAGCACCGCAGGGCTGTCGTGGCTCGCCGAGTGGGGCCGGGCGCGCTTCACGCTCAACGCGCTGCGCAATTCGCGCGAGGCGCTGGCGCCCGAAGGCACGCCGCGGCGCACGCAGGACGTGGCGAGCCTCGCGGCCGACGCGCCCTTCGCCGTCGGAGGCGTCTCGTGGCGTGCCGAGGGCGAGGTGGCGACGCTGCGCGGCGACCACGACGGCGCGCCGGGCGCCGGCATCGCGCGGGACGTGCGGGATACCGGCCTCTTCGCGCAGCTCTCCGGCGCGCAGGCGGCGACGGGCCTGTCGTGGCGCCTGCGCGGCGAGCGCTACGGGCGCGACTACCGGCCCTACGGCACCTCGGTCACCGCCGGCCGCCGCAGCCTGGAGGCGCACCTCGCGGGCCTGGCGCAGGGCCTCGCGTGGCGCGCGCGCTGGCAGGACTGGCGCGACGGCTTCGAGGATGCGTATCCGCTCGACACGCGCGTGGCGGGCGCGGGGCTCGCCGGGCCGTGGACCGCGCTGGGCGCCACCGTCAGCGCCGACCTCTTCCGCCAGGACACGAAGCGGGACGACGGCTCGCTCGACCAGCGCGCGCTCACGGCCAACGCCTTCCTCTCGCGCCCCTTCGGCCGGGTCACGGGGCAGCTGGGCCTGCTGTGGCAGCGCGTGGACGACCGCGTCAATGCCGACGCGAGTCCGCGCACGAAGCAGGTCTCCGCCTCCGTGGTGCTGCCGGTGTCGGGGGCCGGCTTCTCCGGCAGCCTCGCGCCGGGGCTCGTCTGGCGCGACGTGAGCGGCGCGGCCTTCGCCACGCGCGACGTGAACGCGACGCTGCAACTGCAGCTCGCCCGCGGCCCGCACCGCCTCGCCCTGAGCGCCGGGCGCCTCGCGCAGGACCCCGTCTCCGCGCTCGCGCCCGACGTGGCCACCGTGAACTTCGGCCTGGACTACCGCTATCGCCGCGGCGCGCACGAGTTCGGCTTCGACGTGACCACCTACGACCGGCGACCCTCGCCCGGCGAGAAGACGGAGGCGTGGCGCGCGGGGCTCACCTGGACCTGGGCCTTCGACTGGCGGCCCGCCCCGCCGGCCGCCGTGGCCGCCGCGGGAGCGCCCGCACCCGCCGCCACCGGTGGCCCCGTGCCGCCGGACGCGGGGCTGCTGCTCGCCCTCGCGCCCGGCGACGACTTCGACGACGCACTGCGCCGGCTCGCGCGCGCGGGCTTCACCGGCGGCACCAGCCTTCCGGGCGCGGTGGTCTTCGAGGCGCGGCCGCTCGCGGAGATCGAGGGTCGCCAGCGCGTGGTGGTGGTGCACGAGGCGGGCCGCGTGGAGCGCTCGGCCATCGTCGTCTCGCTCGCGCCCGCGGGCGGCGCCGACGACGCGGCGCGCACCTACGAGCGCGTGCGGCGCGTGCTCATCGAGCGGCTGGGCCGGCCCGCCAGCACCTACGAGGAAGGCGACTTCGGCCCGGCCTTCGCGCGCGATCTCGCCGCCGGCCGCCTCATCCGCATCGCCGAGTGGGTCACCGCGCGCGGCGTCATCCGGCTGGGGATGCCGCGGCGCCTGGACGGCATCGCGCGCATCGAGATCCACCACGCGCGCGGCTTCGCGAGCCCGCGCGACACCGCCTGGGGCCTCGAGGCCATCCGCTAGAAGGGGCGGTCCTCCCAGCCCACGCAGTCGCGGTAGGCGTGCCAGGTGGCGTGCCCGATCACGGGCATCGTGACCACCAGCCCCACGAGGAAGGTCGCCAGGCCCAGCGCGGTGAGCCCCACGATGAGCGCGGCCCACACCAGCATGGCGCCGGGGTTGCGCCCCAGCACCTGCACCGAGAGGATGGCCGCGCTCACCGCGTCGTTGCCGCGGTCGAGCATCATCGGCACCGACACCACGCTCACCGCGAAGACGATCGTGGCGAAGAGCGCGCCGGCGGCGAACCACACGAGCACGAACTCGATGTTGCCGAAGCTGAACGCCTTGGCCAGGAAGTTCTTCAGGTCCGGCATCGCCCCGGTGGAGAAGAGCGCGAAGGTGACGAGCGAGGCCCGCGCCCACACGAGGAAGATCACGGTGATGACCAGCACGTACACGCCCAGGCCCCCGGCGTTCTCGCGCCAGGCGACGACGGACGTGGCCAGGCTCGGCCGCCTTCCCGCCTCGCGGTCGCGCGAGAGCGAGTACAGGCCCGTGGCGAGGAAGGGCGCGCCGAGCAGGAACGCGCCGGCGAGCGTGGAGACGTACTGGTAGGCGAAGTCGTAGAGCCCGAGCAGCGCCCAGCCCATGCCCGCGAAGGCCAGGCCGTAGAAGAGGCTCGCCAGGGGCGCGGCGCGCAGGTCGTCCCAGCCGCGCACGAGCCAGGTGACGGGCGCCCAGGAGGGCACCTCGCGCAGCTCGTAGGCCGCGCCCTGCGGCGAGACGAGCGGCGAGGGCGACGGCGTCTCGCCGGCCACGGCTACTTCCCCGCCGGGGGCACGCCCCGGTCCTTGAGCGCCTCGAGGCCGGCGAGGTCCAGCTTCGTCACCGCCTCCTTGAACACCTTCATGTCGACGCCGGTGGCCTTGGCGCCGACGATGAAGCGCCCGGCGGCCAGCACGTCGAGCTCGCCGGTGCGCGTGGCGCGATCGTAACGCTCGTAGGCCTTGCGCCCGCCGACGGTGGTGGTGCGCTCGTAGCCCGAGTCGCCCTCCTTGTCGATCTCCACGTCCACCCACGCGAGCGCCAGGGCGGCCACGCCCGTGAGCGTGCCGGCGTCCGTCACCTCCAGGTCGATGCGCCCGCCGCGGCCGTCCTCGTAGCGGGCCTCGGCCTTCGAGACCGACACGCCCATCACGCTGGTGCGCGAGCCCTCGGCGTTGACGCGACGCATGCCGGCGAGCTTCGCGGGCAGGAAGTCGCGCAACTGGCGGAAGTCCACGGGCTCGACCTTCACCGAGCCGGAAAGCGCCTCGCCCATCTGCTTGAACGCCTCGCCCGCCTTGCCCACGTCGCCCTCGCGCGCGGCCTGGCCGAGCTGGCGCGCGGCCTGCTCCACCTTCGTGCCGGGGTCCGCCGGCTTCGGCGGCTCCTCGCGGCCGCAGGCCGACAGGGCGAGCGCGGCGAGGGTGAGGACGACGGTGCGCAGGATCATGGTCGGTGGCCCGGGGTTCTTCCGTCCCGAAGGGTACCGTTTCCGGGGCCGCGCATGGAACCCGCCCGCCGCGATGGCGCGTTGACGCCCGCGAGCGCGCCCGGCATGATCGCGGGATCGCGGTCCGCTTCCAAGTCCTTGATTTAGCGGGCCGGCACGTCGCACCGCTGCGCGCCACTCCCCCACCCCGGAGACCCCCATGAACGTCCACCCCGTCCTTCGCGCGCTCGCGCTCGCCGCGGCTTTCGCCCTTGCCCTGCCCGCGGGCGCCAAGACGCTTCGCTGGTCCAGCCAGGGCGACATCCTCACCATGGATCCGCACGCGCAGAACGAGGGGCTCAACAACGCGATCTCCGACCTCGTGTACGAGCCGCTCGTCACGCGCGGGCGCGACATGGCCATCGAGCCGTGCCTCGCCACGGCGTGGCAGGCGGCGGGACCCAAGGCCATGCGCTTCACGCTGCGCCAGGGGGTGCGCTTCCACGACGGCACGCCCTTCACCGCCGACGACGCGGTGTTCTCCATCCAGCGGGCGCTCGCCCCCACCTCGAACTTCTCGCCCTACCTGGAGGGCGTGATCGGCGCGCGCAAGGTCGACAACCGCACCATCGAGATCGTCACCTCCGGCCCCAACCCGGTGCTGCTCTCGCAGCTCACGGAAGTGCGCATGATGAGCCGCGCCTGGAGCGTGAAGCACGGCGTGCAGAAGCCCCAGGACTTCAAGAACAAGGAGGAGACCTTCGCCGCGCGCAACGCCAACGGCACGGGGCCCTACGTCCTCAAGACGCGAGAGGCCGACGTGAAGACCGTGTTCGCGGCCAACCCGTCCTGGTGGGGGAAGAACGAGGGCAACGTCGACGAGGTGGTCTACCGGCCCATCAAGCAGGACGGCACGCGCCTGGCCGCGCTCCTGTCGGGCGAGGTGGACTTCGTGCTCGACCCGCCCCCGCAGGACATCGCGCGCCTGAAGAAGGACCCGAAGGTCCAGGTGGTGGAGGGCAACGAGAACCGCACGGTGTTCTTCGGCTTCGACCAGTGGCGCGACGAGCTGCTCTACTCGTCGGTGAAGGGCAAGAACCCGTTCAGGGACAGGCGCGTGCGCGAGGCCTTCCAGCTCGCCGTCGACGTGCAGGCGCTGCGCACGCAGGTGATGCGCGGCCTTTCCATCCCCACCGCCGTCATGTTCGCCCCGCAGGTGGACGGCTACGACAAGTCGCTGGACGTGCCGGTGAAGGCGGACCGCGCGAAGGCCCGCAAGCTCCTGGCCGACGCGGGCTACCCCAAGGGATTCGAGGTGACGCTCGACTGCCCCAACAACCGCTACATCAACGACGAGAAGCTCTGCCAGGCCGTGGCGGCGATGCTGGCGCAGGTGGACGTGACGGTGCGCCTGAACGCGATGCCGCGGGCCCTGTACTTCCCGAAGATCCAGAAGTACGACACCAGCTTCTACATGCTGGGCTGGGGCGTGCCCACCTTCGACTCGCTCTACGCGCTGCAGAGCCTGCTGCACACCGTGGGCGCCGGCGGCGACGGCAACTTCAACCTCGGCAAGTACTCGAACCCGAAGGTGGACGCGGCCATCGACGCGCTCAAGACCGAGACGGACCCCGCCAGGCGCCACGCGCTGGCCCACGAGGCGCTCAAGCTGCACCAGGCCGACGTGGGCCACCTGCCGCTGCACCACCAGGTGATCCCCTGGGCGATGCGCGCCGGCATGAAGGTGGTGCACCGCGCCGACAACCGCCTCGTGGCCCGCTGGGTGCAGATGCCCTGAGTCCCGCCCGGCCCGTCCCGGCGGCGCGCTCCCCGCGCGCCGCGCCGCCTGCGCTATGCTCCGACCCATGCTCCTTCGCCGTCTCGCCGCCCTGTCCCTGCTCGCGTGCCTGCCGGCCCTCGCCCTCGGGGCGGGTCCCCGCGTGCTGCGCTACGCGAGCCAGGACGACCCGCAGACCCTCGACCCGCACGCGGCCAACCTGCTCTCCTCCTCGCGCGTCACGGCCAACCTCTACGAGGCCCTGGTCTGGCGCGACAAGGACTGGAAGATCATCCCGTGGCTCGCCACCTCCTGGTCGCGCCCCGACGCGCGCACCTGGCGCTTCCGCCTGCGCGAGGGCGTGAAGTTCCACGACGGGGCCGAGCTCACGGCCGACGACGTGGTGTTCTCCGCGCAGCGCGCGCTCGCGCCCCTGTCGCAGATGCGCGTGGCGCTCCAGGGCGTGGAGAAGGCCGTGAAGGTGGACCGGCTCACCGTGGACCTGAAGATGGCCGAGCCCAACCCGGCGCTGCTCGCCCACCTCACGCAATTCCGGATCATGAACAAGGCGTGGGCCGAGAAGCACGGCGCCACGCGCCCGCAGGACTTCAAGGCCGGCGAGGACGCGTACGCGGCCCGCCACGCCGACGGCACGGGCGCCTTCATGCTCAAGGAGCGCTCGCCGGACGTGCGCACGGTGCTGGTGCGCCACCGCGACTGGTGGGGCACGAAGGCGGGCGTGGACGAGGGCAACCTCGACGAGGTGGTGATGCTGCCCATCAAGTCCAACGCCACGCGCCTGGCCGCGCTCCTGTCCGGCGAGGCGGACCTGGTGATCGACCCGCCCACGCAGGACGTGGCGCGCCTTCGCGCCTCCCCGGGCCTCAAGGTCACGGAGGGCGGGGAGCTGCGCGTGCAGTACATCGCCTTCGACACCTTCCGGAGCGACCTGCTGTACGGCAAGGCGGGCGGCAGGAACCCCTTCCAGGACGAGCGCGTGCGCCGCGCCGTGGCCCACGCCATCGACGCCGAGGCCATCCGCGTGAAGGTGATGCGCGGGCTCTCGCGGCCCGTGGGCTCCCTCCTGGTGCCCGGCGTGCAGGGCTACGCCGCCGACGCGGACAAGCGCCTGCCGTACGACCGCGAGAAGGCGAAGCGCCTGCTGGCCGAGGCGGGCTACCCGAACGGATTCGAGGTGACGCTCGATGCCGGCAACATCCAGCCCGCGGCCGACATCGCGCAGGCCGTGGCGGCCATGCTCTCGCAGGTGGGCATCCGCACGCGCACCAACATCATGCCGCAGCCCACCTACTTCCCGAAGATCGAGAAGTACGACACCAGCTTCTACGTGCTCTCCTGGGGCGCGGGCGTCACGGCCGATTCGCTCTACACCCTGCAGGCGCTGCTGCACACGCCGGGCAAGGACGGCGAGGGCGACTTCAACATGGGCCGCTGGTCGGACGCGCGCATGGACGCGATCCTGGACAGGCTCAAGCGCGAGGCCGACACCGCGAAGCGCGACGCCCTCGCGCGCGAGGCGCAGCTGCGCATGGCCGAGGCGCTGCCCATCGTCACGATCCACCAGCCCCTCATCCCCTGGGCCATGCGCAAGAACGTCTCGGCCCAGGTCACGCCGGTGAACACCGTGTACTTCTACCGCGTGAGGATGCAGTGATCGCCTTCGTCATCCGTCGGCTGCTGCAGGGCGTGGTGGTGATGCTCGTGGTGGGCTTCATCGCCTTCTCGCTCTTCAACTTCGTGGGCGACCCGGTCGCGCTCATGCTGCCGCCGGAGGCCACGCAGGCCGACCGCCAGGCCATGCGCGAGAGCCTGGGGCTGGACCGGCCCTTCATGGTGCAGTTCGCGACCTTCGTGGGCCACGCGGTGCAGGGCAACTTCGGCATCTCGCTTCGGCTGGGCCGGCCCGTCTCGGCCCTGCTCGCCGAGCGGCTGCCCGCCACGCTCGAGCTCGCCATCGTCGCCGCGGCCCTCGCGCTGCTGGTGGGCATCCCCATGGGCGTGTACACGGGCCTGAAGCGCAACGCGTGGTTCTCGCGGTTCCTGCTCACCGCCTCGCTCATCGGGGTCTCGCTCCCCACCTTCCTCATCGGCATCTTCCTCATCCTCATCTTCGCCGTGTGGCTGGGGTGGCTGCCCTCCTTCGGGCGCGGCGACACGGTGATGGTGGGGCCCTGGTCCACGGGCCTGCTCACGGCCTCGGGCCTGAAGGCCCTCATCCTGCCCTCGATCACGCTGGGCCTGTTCCAGTTGACGCTCATCATGCGGCTGGTGCGCGCCGAGATGCTGGAGGTGCTGCGCACCGACTACATCAAGTTCGCGCGCGCCCGGGGCCTCACCAACCGCGCCATCCACTTCGGGCACGCCCTTCGCAACACGCTGGTGCCGGTGATCACCATCACGGGGCTGCAGCTGGGCGCCATCATCGCCTTCGCCATCATCACCGAGACCGTGTTCCAGTGGCCGGGGATGGGGCTGCTCTTCATCCAGGCCGTGCAGTTCGCCGACATCCCGGTGATGGCGGCGTACCTGTGCCTCATCGGCTTCATCTTCGTGGTGATCAACCTCGCGGTGGACCTGCTCTACTACTTCGTCGATCCGCGCCTTCGCATCGACCGCGCGCAGGCGGGCGGGCACTGATGGACGCGATCCGGCGCTTCCTCGACGGCGACCTCTTCTGGAGCTTCCGGCGCTCGCCGCTCACGGTGGTGGCCGCGCTCGTCACGCTCCTGTGCATCGTGGCCGCCGTGTTCGCCGGGCCCCTGGCACCGCACAACCCCTTCGACCTCAAGACCCTGAACCTGCTGGACGCCTTCACGCCGCCGGCCTGGACGGAGCGCGGCAACCCCGCCTACTTCCTGGGCACGGACGACCAGGGCCGCGACGTGCTCTCGGCCATCATGTACGGCTCGCGCGTCTCGCTCCTGGTGGGCCTGTGCGCCGTGGTGCTCTCCATGGTGGTAGGCATCGCCCTGGGCCTGGTCTCGGGCTACGTGGGCGGCAAGGTGGACGCCTTCATCATGCGCGTGGCCGACGTGCAGCTCTCCTTCCCCGCGATCCTCATCGCCCTGCTCATCGACGGCGTGGCGCGGGCCGTGCTGCCCAAGGACTCGCACGACGTCGTGGCCGTCTACGTGCTGGTGCTCGCCATCGCCGCCTCGGGGTGGGTGCAGTACGCGCGCACGGTGCGCGGCTCCACGCTCGTCGAGCGCGGCAAGGAATACGTGCAGGCCGCCCGCGTCATCGGCCGCCACCCCGTGGCCATCATGTTCTCGCACGTGCTGCCCAACGTCATGGGGCCGGTGCTGGTGCTCGCCACCCTGCACATCGGCACCGCCATCATCACGGAGGCCACGCTCTCCTTCCTGGGCGTCGGCGTGCCTCCCACGCAGCCCTCGCTCGGCACCCTCATCCGGATCGGCAACGATTTCCTCTTCTCGGGCGAGTGGTGGATCACGGTGTTCCCGGGCGCCTGGCTCGTGATCATGGTGCTCGCCATGAACCTGCTGGGCGACTGGCTGCGCGACGCCCTCAACCCGAAGCTCCGCTGACGGAGGTCCCATGAAGACACCGCTCGCGTTCCTCCTCCTCGCATCCGCCCTGCCCGCCGCCGCCCTGGCCGGCCCCTACGACCAGCCCTGGGTCATCGTCACCAGCGATTTCGCCCCGTCCGCGGATCCGAACCTGAAGCCCGTGATCATCAACCGCGTGGACGGCGAGAATTCCACGCGCAACCGCGTCACCACCACGCCCGGGCGCAAGGCGGTCGTGCTGGACCTGCCGCCGCGCAAGGGCTTCAGCCTGGGCACGCAGGCCACCTTCGAGCTGGAGGCGAGCCCGTGCATGCGCTACAACCTGGCCGCGAAGCTCGACACGCAGACGGGCCAGCGCTGGACGCCCGTGGTGCGCTCCTCGGAGACCATCGGCGAGTGCCTCACGAAGTTCAAGGGCGGGACCGCGGCCAAGTGAGCGAGGCGTCCCGACCGCTGCTGGAGGTGCGCAACCTGCGCGTGGAATTCACCACGCGCCGCGGCACCCTCACGGCGATCGACGACGTGAGCCTTGCCATCGCGCCCGGCGAGGTGCTGGGCGTCGTCGGCGAATCGGGCGCGGGCAAGTCGATCACGGGCTCGGCCATCATCGGCCTCATCGAGCCGCCGGGGCGCATCGCCGGCGGCGAGATCCTGCTGGACGGGCAGCGCATCGACAACCTGCCTGCCGAGGCGATGCGGCGCATTCGCGGCCGGCAGATCGGCGCGATCTTCCAGGACCCGCTCACCTCCCTCAACCCGCTTTACACCGTGGGCCGGCAGCTCGTGGAGACCATCCAGACGCACCTGGCGATGAACGCGGCGCAGGCGCGCGAGCACGCGGTGGGGCTGCTGAAAGAGGTGGGCATTCCCGCGGCCGAGCGGCGCATCGACCACTACCCGCACCAGTTCTCGGGCGGCATGCGCCAGCGCGTGGTGATCGCGCTGGCCCTTTGCGCCAACCCACGCCTGGTCATCGCCGACGAGCCCACCACGGCGCTGGACGTCTCCATCCAGGCGCAGATCATCCAGCTCCTGAAGCGGCTGTGCCGCGAGCACGGCACCGCGGTGATGCTGGTCACGCACGACATGGGCGTGATCGCGGAGACCGCGGACCGCGTGGCGGTGATGTACGCGGGGCGCCTGGTGGAGGTGGGCCCGGTGCAGGAGGTGATCCACCAGCCTCGGCACCCCTACACCGAGGGGCTGATGGCTTCCATCCCGGCGATCGGGCAGGACGTGGAGAAGCTGCCGCAGATCGAGGGGTCGATGCCGCGGCTGGATGCGATCCCGAAGGGGTGCGCTTTCAATCCGCGGTGCCCGAAGGCCTTCGCGCGGTGCCGGGAGGAGCGGCCGGAGCTCATGGCGGCTGGCGCCACTTGCGCGGCGTGCTGGCTGCACGCGGGGTAGGGCGGGGACACGGATGAACACGGATGGACACGGATGTACGCTGATGATGGTCGGGCGCAATCGTGGGCAACGTGGATGAGGACGGTGGAGGGATGGCGGCGGTGAGTGAGGCGGGCGAGGCGAAGTCGGACGGCACGGGCGAGGCCCGGGTGCTGCTGGAGGTGCGCGACCTCGCGCGCGACTTCGACGTCTCGCGCCCGTGGCTCAACCGCGTGCTGGAGGGCGCGCCGCGGCAGGTTCTCAAGGCCGTGGACGGGGTGTCGTTCTCGATCCGGCGCGGTGAGACGCTCTCGCTGGTGGGCGAGTCGGGGTGCGGCAAGTCGACGGTGGCGCGCCTCATCTGCGGGCTGTACGCGCCCTCGCGCGGCACCATCGTCTTCGACGGGCAGGACATGGGCGCCGTCGCCTCGCGCGAGGAGATGCTGCGCCTGCGGCGGCGCTTCCAGATGATCTTCCAGGACCCGTACGCGAGCCTGAATCCGCGCTGGCGCGTGGGCCGCATCGTGGCCGAGCCGCTGCGCGCGCACGGCCTGCTGCGCGACCGGGCGGCCATCGCGAAGCGCGTGGGCGAGCTGCTGGCGGACGTGCGCCTCGCCCCGCAGGACGCGGAGAAGTTCCCGCACGAATTCTCCGGCGGGCAGCGCCAGCGCATCTCCATCGCGCGGGCCCTTTCCTCGAATCCGGAGTTCCTGGTGTGCGACGAGCCCACCAGCGCGCTGGACGTCTCGGTGCAGGCGCAGATCCTCAACCTCATGAAGGACCTGCAGCGCGAGCACGGCCTCACCTACCTCTTCATCTCGCACAACCTGGCGGTGGTCTCGCACATCTCCGACCGCGTGGGCGTGATGTACCTGGGGCGCATCGTCGAGATCGCGCCCACGCGCGAGCTGTTCCGCCGGCCGCTGCACCCCTACACGCAGATGCTGGCGAGTGCGGTGCCCGACATCACCATGAGCGGCAAGGCGAGAACGCCCGTGGCGGGCGAGGTGCCCAACCCCCTGGACCCCCCGCCGGGCTGCGCCTTCAACCCTCGCTGCCCGCACGCCAACGACCGCTGCCGCGCCGAGCGCCCGGCGCTCGCGGACTTCGAGGGCGCGCAGGTCGCCTGCCACGCGGTGCAGGAGCGGCGCATTCCCCTGGCGCCGGGCTGAAGGGGCGGGCCTAGCCGCGTGCGGGCGCCGTGCGGTTGATCGCGGCCACGACGATGCCCATCAGCACGACGCCCACGGTGTCGAAGGCGATCTGCTGCGCCACGAGGTCCGACGGGAAGGGCATCACCGCGAAGTAGATGAGGTAGGTCGGGATGGTCGTGAGCACCGCCACGGCGATCCCGAACCGCACGCCCTGCGCGAGCCACGGCCCCGTCTCG
>JAKOWJ010000266.1 GCA_029781595.1 Pseudomonadota bacterium
GCCAGCGCGCACAGCAGCTCGTAGCCCACGGTGCCCGCGGCCTGCGCCACCTCGTCCACCGGCAGGCCCTCGCCCCACAGCACCACCTCGCTGCCCACGCGTGCCTGCGGCACGAGCGTGAGATCGACGGTGATCATGTCCATGGAAACGCGCCCGGCCGTGACGGTGCGCACCCCGTCCACCAGCACCGGCGTGCCGCCCGGCGCGTGGCGCGGGTAGCCGTCCGCGTACCCGCAGGCCACCACGCCGATGCGCATGGCGTGCGGCGCGAAGAAGGTGGCCCCGTAGCCGACGAACTCGCCCGGGCCCAGCGACTGCACTGCGATGAGCCGCGAGCGCAGCGTCATGGCGGGCGCGAGGCCGAAGGCGGCCGCGGGCCGGTCGGCGAAGGGCGTGGCGCCGTAGAGCGCGATGCCCTCGCGCACCGTGCCGGCGTGCGTGCGCGGGTGGGCGAGGATGGCCGCGGAGTTCGCGAGGCTGCGCGGCAGGTCCAGCCCGTGCGTGGCCGTCTCGAAGCGGTTCATGGCCTCGTGCACGCCCTCCGGGCCGTCCGCGGTGGCGAAGTGCGTCATGAGGGTGACGGCGCGCGCGGCGCCCGAGGCCTGCAGGCGCGCGAGCGCGGCCCTCGCCCCGCCCGGCGCGAAGCCCAGCCGGTTCATGCCCGTGTTGATCTTGAGGTAGCAGTCCACGGGCGCCGGCGGGGGCGAGGCCTCGAGGATGCGCAGCTGCTCCTCGCAGTGCACGGCGGTCGCCAGGCGCGCGCCGGCGATCTCGGCGAGCTCGGCCGCCTCGAAGAAGCCCTCCAGCAGCACGATCTCGCCGGCGAAGCCCGACTCGCGAAGGCGCACCGCCCCGTCGAGCTCCAGCGTGGCGAAGCCGTCGGCGCCGGGCAGCGAGCGCGCCACGCGCGCGAGGCCGTGGCCGTAGGCATTGGCCTTCACCACCGCCAGCACGCGCGAGGCCGGCGCGTGCGCGCGGGCCACGGCGTAGTTGCGGGCGAAGGCCCCGAGCGAGATGTCGGCGCGGATGGGGCGGGGCATGGCGGCCTCGGGCAGCCGCGCTAGTAGCCGGTGGGCCCGGCGTAGTTCTCGAAGCGCGTGTGGCGGCCCAGGAAGGTGAGCTTCACGGTGCCGATGGGGCCGTTGCGCTGCTTGCCGACGATGATCTCGGCGATGCCCTTGTCGGGCGAATCCTCGTTGTAGACCTCGTCGCGGTAGATGAAGACGATGAGGTCGGCGTCCTGCTCGATGGCGCCGGACTCGCGCAGGTCCGACATCACCGGGCGCTTGTTGGGGCGCTGCTCCAGGCCCCGGTTGAGCTGCGAGAGCGCGATGACCGGCACGGAGAGCTCCTTGGACATCGCCTTGAGCGAGCGCGAGATCTCGCTGATCTCCGTGGCGCGGTTCTCCACGCCCGACTCGGCCGCGCTCATGAGCTGCAGGTAGTCGATCACCACCAGGCCCAGCCCGCCGTACTCGCGCCACATGCGCCGCGCGCGCGAGCGAAGCTCCAGCGGGTTGAGCGCCGCCGTCTCGTCGATGAGGATGGGCGCCTCGTTGAGCTTGCCCAGGGCGGAGCCGAGCCGGTCCCAGTCGCCGGTGTCCAGCCGCCCGGTGCGCAGGCGCTGCGCGTCCACGCGCCCCACCGAGCCCAGCATGCGAAGGCCCAGCTGCGCCCCGCCCATCTCCATGCTGAACACCAGCACCGGGAGCTTGAGCTCCAGGCCCACGTGCTCGGCGATGTTGAGCGCGAAGCTCGTCTTGCCCATGGCCGGGCGCCCGGCCACGATGATGAGCTCGCCGGGGTGCAGCCCCGAGGTCATCTCGTCCAGGTCCACGAAGCCGGTGGCCAGGCCCGTGACCGAGGCGGGGTTCTTGTAGAGCTCGTCGATGCGCTCCATCACCTCGCCCAGGAGCGCGGACATCTTGCGCAGGCCCTGCGAGGTGCGCCCGCCGGACTCGCCGATCTCCAGGATGCGGGTCTCGGCCTCGTCCAGCAGCTGCTTGGCGTCGCGCCCCTGCGGCGTGTAGGCGCTCTCGGCGATGGCCGTGCCCACCTCCGCCAGCGAGCGCATGATGGCGCGCTCGCGCACGATCTCGGCGTAGCGCCGGATGTTGGCGGCCGAGGGCGTGGCCGCCGCCAGGCCCTGCAGGTATCCCAGGCCCCCCACGCCCTCCAGCTCGCCGGAGAGCTTGAGCGACTCGGCCACCGTGAGCACGTCGGCGGGCTTGTTCTCCTCGATGAGGCGCACGATCGTGCGCCACAGCACGCGGTGGTCGGCCCGGTAGAAGTCGCCCTCCGAGAGCGTGTCGCCGATGCGGTCCCAGGCCGCGTTGGACAGCAGCAGCCCGCCGAGCACGCTCTGCTCGGCCTCCACGGAGTGCGGCGGGAGCTTGAGCGACTCGACCTGCCCGTCGCCGGCGGCGCGGCCGGGGCCCGGGAAGCGCTCGGAAGAGGGAACGGAAGCCATGGACGATTGTGTCACCTTCGCCGGGCCGCGCACAAAGCACAACCCTGTGGACAAGATGTGGGCAATTCCCGCCGGAAAAAACGAACGGGCCGCCCGAGGGCGGCCCGCATCGCGTCGGGGCGGCGCCCCGGCGGCCCTACTGCTCGCCGATCACCGTGACGGTGAAATTGGCGATGACGTCCGAGTGCAGCTGCGCCGCCAGCGGGAACTCGCCCACGTGCTTGAGCGGGCCCTGCGGCATGCGGATCTCGGCCTTGGCCACCGGCAGGCCCTGGGCCTCGAGCGCCTCGGCGACATCGGCGTTGGTCACCGAGCCGAAGAGGCGCCCGTCCACGCCGGCCTTGCGCTGGATGGCCAGCGCGAGGCCCTCCAGGCGCGCGGCGCGCTCCTGGGCGGCGGCCAGGATGTCGGCGGCCTTCTTCTCCAGCTCGGCGCGGCGGCCCTCGAACTCCTTGAGGTTCGCCTCGGTGGCGCGCTTGGCCTTGCCGTGCGGGATGAGGAAGTTGCGGGCGAACCCGTCCTTCACCTTCACCACGTCGCCCAGGGCGCCGAGGTTGGCGACCTTCTCCATGAGGATCACTTGCATCGCGGCTCTCCTCAGTGAAGGTCGGTGTAGTGCAGCAGCGCGAGGAAGCGCGCGCGCTTGATCGCCACGCCCAGCTGGCGCTGGTAGCGGGCCTTGGTCCCGGTGATGCGCGCCGGGATGATCTTGCCGTTCTCGTTGATGAAGTCCTTCAGGATCGCGATGTCCTTGTAGTCGACTTCCTTGATCTTCTCGGCGGTGAAGCGGCAGAACTTGCGGCGGCGGAACAGTCCACCGCCACGGCCCGGACGCTTGCCGTCCTTGGCGTTGCGGCCGCGGCCGCGGGGAGCGGGTCTAGCCATGGGATTACCTCGTCTCTATCGATCTGAATTCGTTGATGATGAACACCGGGATGTCGCTGGAGTGGCTGCGCTTGGTGAGGAAACCCTTCACGGCGACCCTGTGGCCCTTGGCGAGGGCGCCCAGCTGCGGGGCGAGGTCGCCGAAGGCCGAGGCGTCGATCGTGAGTTCCGCCGTCCGGGCCGCGCCGTCCTCGTCCTGCTCGGACAGGTGCCGCAGCCTCAGGGCGACGCTCTCGATCCCGGCCGGGGTCCGCCTGAGCGGCCCGACGTCGAGGATCTCGGCGTCCAGGAGGAACTGGTTGCGCTTCACCCGGCGCCGCTCAGGCCCGCGCGGGGGCCGGCTCGGCCGCCTTGGGAGCCTCTTCCTTGCGCTCCTCCTTCTTCTCCTCGCCCGCGGTCACGTTGCGGCTCTTCTCCTCCTTCATCATGGGAGAGGGGCCGGTCACCGCCTCGCGCATCTGCACCGTGAGGTGGCGCAGGACCGCGTCGTTGAACTTGAACGCGTGCTCGAGCTCGGCGAGGGTCTCGTTGCCGACCTCGATGTTCATCAGCACGTAGTGGGCCTTGAAGATCTTCTGGATGGGGTAGGCGAGCTGGCGCCGCCCCCAGTCCTCGATGCGGTGCACCTTGCCGTTGCCCGCGGCGATGGTCGCGCGGTAACGCTCGATCATGGCGGGCACCTGCTCGCTCTGATCGGGATGCACGATGAAAACGATCTCGTAATGGCGCATGGGGTCTCCTTGTGGGTGTAGCCCCCCGGCATGCGCATGGCGGTGGGGCAAGGATGGTCTCGGATTGTCCTCCCCGGGTGGCGCGGCCGGCCCCTGGGGGCCGGGCGTGCTCCGGAGAGCCCGGCATTATAGGCCGAAAACCGAGCAAAAACAAAGCCTAGCCGGCCGCGCGGGCCTTCAGCGCGCCACGCCGTAGTAGTCGCAGTACCAGTCGACGAAGCGGCGCACGCCCTCCTCCACCGGCGTCGCGGGGCGGAAGCCCACGGCCTGCGCGAGGCGCGTGGTGTCGGCCTCGGTGGCGGGCACGTCGCCCGCCTGCATGGGCAGCAGCTCCAGGCGGGCCTCGCGGCCCAGGGCCGCCTCGATGGCGCGGATGTAGGCGAGGAGCTCGACGCGCTGGTTGTTGCCGATGTTGTACAGGCGCCAGGGCGCCCGGCTCGTGGCCGCCGAGGGGGCCTGGCTCGTCCAGCCGGGGTCGGGCTCGGCCGGGCGGTCCACCACGCGCACCACCCCCTCGACGATGTCGTCCACGTAGGTGAAGTCGCGCACCATGTGCCCCTCGTTGAACACGGGGATGGGCTCGCCGGCGAGGATGCCGCGGGTGAAGAGGAAGAGCGCCATGTCCGGCCGGCCCCACGGCCCGTACACCGTGAAGAAGCGCAGCCCCGTGCACGGCACCCCGAAGAGGTGCGCGTACGAGTGCGCCATCAGCTCGTTGGCCCGCTTGGTGGCCGCGTAGAGCGAGACGGGGTGGTCCACCGGGTCGTCCTCGCGGAACGGCAGGCGCGTGCTGCCGCCGTACACCGAGCTGGAGGAGGCGTACACGAGGTGCCCGCCGTGGCGGCGCACGCCCTCCAGCACGTGCAGGAAGCCCGTGACGTTCGCGTCCACGTAGGCGTGCGGGTCCACCAGCGAGTGGCGCACGCCCGCCTGCGCCGCGAGGTTCACCACGCAGTCGAAGCGACCGGCGGCGAAGGTCGCCTCCATCGCGGCGCGGTCGGCGATGTCGTGGTGGCGGAAGGAAAAGCCGGCCTCGCCCGCCAGGCGCGCCAGGCGCGCGCGCTTGAGCGAGACCTCGTAGTAGTCGTTCAGGCTGTCGACGCCCGTGACGCGGTCGCCGCGGTCGAGGAGCCGGCGCGCGAGGTGGTAGCCGATGAATCCGGCGGCGCCGGTGACGAGGACGTGCATGGCCGCGATTCTAGCGAAACGCCCCGCGTGACGGTGGGCGCGGGATTGCCTATCATTCCCTCCACCGTCCCGAGCGTCCCGCCCGTGCCCCGTTCCCGCCCGAATCTCCTCGCGCCCGCGCGGCGCCGCGCCCGCCTGCCCGGAGCGCCCCGATGAAGCGCCTGGCCCTTCGCCACCTCCTGTTCCTCGCCACCGTCGCGGTTCCGACGCTGCTCGCGCTCGCCTACTACGGCCTCGTCGCCTCGGACGTCTACACCTCCGAGTCGCGCTTCGTGGTGAGGAGCCCCCAGCGCCCCGCGCAGGCCGGGCTCCTGGGCGCCCTGCTGCAGGGCACCGGCTTCACGCGCGCCCAGGACGACAGCTACCTGGTGCACGACTACATCCTCTCGCGCGACGCGCTGCACGAGCTGGACGCCTCGCTCGCCGTGCGCAAGGCCTGGTCCGACCCCGGCGCCGACTTCCTCAGCCGCTTCCCGGGCCTGGACTGGGACACGAGCTTCGAGGCCTTCCATCGCTATTACCGAAGGCAGGTGGGCGTCTCCTACGACACCGCCTCGTCCATCACGGTGCTCACCGTGCACGCCTTCGGCGCGAAGCAGGCCCACGACGTGAACGACGCGCTGCTCAGGATGAGCGAGCGCCTGGTCAACAACGTGAACGACCGCAGCCGCCGCGACCTCATCGAGGTGGCCGAGCGCGAGGTCTCGCTCGCCGAGGAGAAGGCCAAGCGCGCCGCCCTCGCCCTGTCGGCCTACCGCAGCAAGCAGTCGGTCTTCGAGCCCGACCGCCAGGCGGCCATCCAGCTGCAGGGCGTGGCCAAGATCCAGGAGGAGCTCCTCGCCACCGAGGCGCAGGTGGCGCAGTTGAAGCGCCTGTCGCCCCGCAACCCCTCCATCGCCGCCCTCGAGACCAAGGCCGAGAGCCTGCGCCGCGCCATCGCCCAGGAGCGGGCCAAGGTCACGGGCGGGGCCGACTCGCTCAGCGGCCGCGCGCCCGACTTCCAGCGCCTGGTGCTGGACAAGACCTTCGCCGACCAGCAGCTGGGCGCGGCGCTGGCCGCGCTCGAGACCGCCCGCAGCGAGGCGGCCAGGAAGCAGCTCTACCTCGAGCGCCTCGTGCAGCCCAGCCTGCCGGACCAGGCCATGCTGCCGCGGCGCATCCGCTCGATCCTCACCGTGCTGGTGCTGGGGCTGGTCGCCTGGGGCGTGACGACCCTGCTCGTGGCGAGCATCCGTGAGCACGCCGACTGACGCGCCGGCGCCCGCGCTGCCGGCGCCCTCCCTCGCCCGCTCGCTCGCCCTGCAGCGGCGCGTGCTGCACGCGCTGCTCATGCGCGAGGTCATCACGCGCTTCGGGCGCCGCAACCTGGGCGCCCTCTGGCTCTTCGTCGAGCCCATGCTCTTCACGCTGGGCGTGGCCGCGCTGTGGGCGGCGGCGGGGCTGCACGAGCGCTCGCCCGTGCCCGTGGCCGCCTTCGCCATCACCGGCTACTCCTCGGTGCTGCTGTGGCGCAACTGCGCCACGCGCAGCGCGATGGCCATCGAGGCCAACCAGGGCCTGCTCTACCACCGCAACGTGCGCGTGATCGACGTGCTGCTCACGCGCATCCTCCTGGAGGTGGGCGGGGCCACGGCCTCGTTCGTCCTGCTCGGCCTCTTCTTCACCTGGTTCGGCTGGATCGCCCCGCCGGAGGACCTGCTCGAGGTCGCCGCCGGCTGGTTCCTGCTCGCCTGGTTCGGGGCGGCCCTCGCGCTCGTGATCGGCGCCGGCACGGCCTTCAGCGACGTGGTCGAGAAGCTCTGGCACCCGGCGGCCTACCTGCTCTTCCCCATCTCGGGCGCGGCCTTCCTGGTCGACTGGCTGCCGCCGAACCTGCGCGAGGTGGTGATGCTGCTGCCGATGGTGCACGGCGTGGAGATCCTGCGCGAGGGCTACTTCGGCTCCGTCGCGCGCCTGCACTACGACGCGGGCTTCCTCGCGGTGAGCTGCCTCGTGCTCACCTACGTCGGGCTGGCCATGACGCGCCACGCCGGCCGCAAGGTCGAGGTGCGATGATCGCGCTCGATTCGGTCTCGAAGGTCTACCACACGCGCCACGGCCCCCGCCCGGTGCTCGACCGCGTGAGCTTCCGCCTCGACCGCGGCCGCAACATCGGCATCCTGGGCCGCAACGGCGCGGGCAAGAGCACGCTCATCCGCCTGATCAGCGGCGCCGAGGAGCCCACCAGCGGGCGCATCTCGCGCGGCATGCGGGTGTCGTGGCCGCTCGCCTTCGGCGGCGCCTTCCAGGTGAACCTCACGGGCCTGGACAACCTCAAGTTCGTCTGCCGCATCTACGGCGTGGACTGGCGCGAGCGCGTGGCGTTCGTCGAGGAGTTCACCGAGCTCGGGGTGTACTTCCGCGAGCCCGTCTCGCACTACTCGCACGGCATGCTCACGCGCCTGGCGTTCGCGCTGTCCATGGCGATCGAGTTCGACTGCTTCCTCATCGACGAGGCCATGGTGGTGGGCGACGTGCGCTTCCACGAGCGCTGCCACCAGGAGCTCTTCCACAAGCGGCGCGACCGCGCCTTCATCCTCGTCACGCACGAGGCGCACGTGATCAAGCTCTACTGCGAGCGGGCCGCCGTGCTGCACGACGGCCACCTCGTCGAGTTCCCCACGGTGGACGAGGCCTACGACTTCTACCTCGAGTCGCTGCAGCTCGCGCCGCCGCCGCCCCCGGAGCTCTAGGACGCCATGGCCGAGCGCGACGTCACCGTCCTGCAGGAGATGCGCCCGGCGCTGGACGGGCACGCCGGCATCCCGCAGGCCTCGCGCCTGCTCTTCCGCGGCCTGGCCCTCACCGAGGGCCTTCGCGTCGAGGGGCTCATCCAGAGCAGCGGCCACGTGCTCGCGCGGGGCCTGCCCGCCGGCGGCGGCGCGCTGGGCGCCGACCGCCGCGTGAACCGCCTCTCGCGCGTGGTGATCTCGCTGCAGCAGCAGGTGGCCAACCCCTGGCTGCACGGCAGCCTCATGGCCGCGCGCGCGCTCGCCGGCGGCCGCGAGTCGCTCACGCGCTTCGAGGCCGACCACTTCCGCGACTTCGTCTGGCGCCGGCTCTTTTCGCGCACCCTGCCTCCCGAGGACTTCGACACCGTCACGCGGCAGGGCTTCCGCATCGCCCGCGTGCCCTGGACGGCGATGCACCGCGCCGCGCTCGCCACCCGCGCGCTGGGCGGGCCGTTCTTCCCGCGGCTGGACACGGCCGGCTTCGACCTCATGATCGCCGAGACGCCCTACCCCGCCTCGGTCGCGCCGGGCACGCAGCTCGTGGTGCGCTACCACGACGCCATCCCGCTGCTCATGCCGCACACCATCTCCGACCGGCCCTTCCACCAGGCCTCGCACTACCACGCGCTTCGCCACAACGTGCGCCGCGGCGCCTGGTTCGCGTGCGTCTCGGAGGCCACGCGGGCGGACCTGCTGGCCGTCTTCCCGGAGGCCGAGCCGCGCACGGTGACCATCCACAACATGGTCTCGCACCACTACCGCGACGAGCCCGCGGCCCCGGAGCGCGTGCCCGACATCCTGCTCAACCGCCTGCACGACGGCATCTACGAGCCGCACGGGCAGGCGCAGAAGCCGGCCCTGGCGCAGCTTCGCGACGAGGCGGGCGGCCCGCCGCCGTACCTGCTCATCGTCTCCACGCTCGAGCCGCGCAAGAACCACGCGACGCTGCTCGCCGCGGGAGTGCGAGGCGCGCGGCGCCGCCACGCGCGTGCTGGCCGCCGCGCTGGAGGACGTGCCCGCGTGGCGCGACGCCCTCGCCGCGCTGGACGAGGCATCGCCCGTGGACCTCGCGATCGTCAACGCGGGCGCGGCGAGCACGCGCCGGGACGGCGGCGGGGACGAACCGTGGGAGGCGGTCGAGGCCGTGCTGGCGGCCAACGTGCGCGGCGCGCTCGCCACGGCCCACGCGCTCGTGCCCGGCATGGTGCGGCGCGGCCGCGGCCAGGTGGCGCTGGTCTCCTCGCTCGCGGGCTTCCACGGCCTGCCGGTCTCGCCCGCCTACAGCGCGAGCAAGGCGGCGCTGAAGGCCTACGGCGAGGCGATGCGCGCCTGGCTCGCGCCGCTCGGCATCTCGGTGTGCGTGGTGATGCCCGGGTTCGTGGCGACGCCCCTGGCGGCCCGCTACCCCGGCGCGAGGCCCTTCGAGCTCTCCGCGCAGGCGGCCGCGCGGCGCATCCGCCGCGGCCTCGCGCGGGGCGAGGCGCGCATCGCCTTCCCGTGGCCGCTCGCGGCGGGCGCCTGGCTGCTCGCCGCCCTGCCCGCGGCGTGGGCCGCGCGCCTGGCGCGCCGGTTCGGGTACTAGGGCAGGCGCAGCGGCTCGCCGCGCGCCACCTGCGCGAGCGGCGCGTTCACCAGGCCGTGGTGCAGCCGGTAGGCGATGCCCTCGGCCGCGGCCTCGACGCCCGCCGGGTCGTACATGCTCCCGCGCACCTGCAGCGCGCAGGCGATGAGGCGGATGGCCGCGTCGGCGAGCGCGGCGTCCGGCGGCGGCGGGTCGCGCCAGAAGTCGTCCAGCGGGCCCCCGAAGGCGAGGCCGGGCCGGCGGTAGATCGCCTCGCCCAGCGCCACCGCCGGGCGCCCCAGCTCGATGGCGCGCAGGCCCACCGTGCTGTTCACCGTGAGCACGCCGGCCGAGGCGCGGATCTGCGCGTCCAGGTCGCCGCCGTCCACGTAGAGCACGCGCCCGCCCGCGCCGGCCTCGAAGGCCATCGTGCGCACGCGCGCCTCCCAGTCCTTGAGCCCCGGGTCCAGCGGGTGCACCTTGAACACGAGGCTCGCCGCGGCGGGCGCCGCGCGCGCGAAGGAGGCGACCGTCTCGCGCATGGCCGAGTCCATGTCCGGGAAGCGCGAGTAGGCGCGAAGCGCGAAGTCGTCCTCCATCTGCATCGCGAAGAGGAAGACGGGGCCGCGGGCCGCCGCCCCGGCGAAGACGCGCCGAGCGCGCCCCGGCGTGAGCGCGGACACCGCCAGGCGCCAGCCCGTGCCCAGGTAGTTCGCCACCGGGTTGCGCCGCGTGTGGCGCCGGTAGTGCGGGAACGGCCACGGCGCGAGGGTGGTGGACAGGTGGAAGGCCATGTCGGTCACCGCCTGGCGCAGCGGCCGGTGCGGGAAGCGCACGCCGCGGTCCACGGCGGGCAGGCCGCGCGCGGCCTCGCGGATCGCCTCCGCCTCGCGGGGAAAGCGGCTCGCGCCGTTGAGCCCGTCGCGCTCGAGGGTCACCCAGTCGGGGCGCAGGTAGCCGAAGTCCGTGGCCGAGACGCCCGCGCCGCGCGCGCGCGCCGCCGCGATCGCCACGCGGTGGTACTCGCGCTGCTCGCCGAGCAGCACCACCTCGTCGATGCCGTGGCCGTCGAGGAAGCCCGCGACGAACGCCGGCCAGTCCCCGGGCCGGCCGCGGAAGGCGACGGCGCCCGGCCCGCGCCAGAAGAGCCGGTCGCCCGTGCACAGGTGGATGCGCCAGGCCTCGTGGCCCTGCGCGCGAAGCCGCTCGGCCACGCGCGGGAAGAGGCGGTTGGTGGGCCCCTGCAGCAGCAGGAAGCGGCGTGCGGCGCTCACCGGCCCGGCTCCCGGCCCAGCGGCGCGCGAAGCCGCGTCGAGCCCGGCACGCGCCCGCCCGCCAGGGCCGCGCGCTCGCCGCCGACGGGCGCGAAGCCC
>JAKOWJ010000287.1 GCA_029781595.1 Pseudomonadota bacterium
GTGCGCGCGCAGCGCCCGCACACCCACGGGTAGATCTTCAGGGCCTGCTCGCGGTACGTGAGCTCGCGGCTCGCGGCCGCGCGGCGGGCCTCGGCGACCAGGCGGTCGAGCTTGCCGGGGTCCGGCACGCGCGCCCCTACCGCAGCCGCCGCACGCGCGGCGAGCGGTTGGAACCCTCGATCTCGAGGTAGAAGGCGCCCAGCGCGCCGCGGCGCACGCGCACCTTCGGGTTCTCCAGCCACAGGGCGGCCGAGGAGCCGTCCATCACCTGCCAGACCTGCCCGTTGGCGAAGCGGATGTTCGCCTGCGGCTCCCAGCCCTCGAAGCGCCCCTCGATGCGGCTCTCGACGGACTGCACCGGCGACTCGGCGCGGCGTTCCTCGAAGCCGAAGTCCTCGGGACCGGGCTTCATGGGCGCGGTGTTCGCGGCGGGGCCGGCCGATGCGGCGGGCGCGGGGGAGGAGGGCGATGCGGCCGGCGCCCGCGATGGCACGGCGATCGCGTCGTAGCAGGCGAGGCGCGCGGCCCCGTCGGCGATGGCGCGGCAGCGCAGCAGCGCGGCGTCGTCGGCGAGCGCGGCGGTGGAGGCGGCGAGCAGGAGCAGGAAGACCCTCATGGGTGGCGGGCGACGGAGATCGAAAGCGGCATTCTGTGGGCGGCGCGCAGGCGGGTCAAACGCGGGGCGGCTCGCCTCACGGCGCCGCTCCGGCGCGCGGGTGCGCCCGGAAGAAGGTCCAGATCTCGTCGGTGGCGTCCATCGCCTCGCCCGGATCGTCGCCGCGCCGCGAGCCGCGCTCGCCGCCCGGCCAGGCGTGGCCCATGCCCTTCACCACCACGGTGCGCACCGCGAGGCCGCGCGGGCAGCGGTAGCGCGTCGTGGCCACCGCGGGCTCGTCGCGCGCGTCGGGAATCGCTTCGCAGCCGTCGGCCGTCGCCCAGAAGGCGCCCTGGCCCGACGCGGGGCGGGTGGGCGTGCCGTCCCACGCGTTCGGAAATCGCCCGCCCGGCGGGCCGCCGAGCAGCGGCACGGATCGGTCGAGCTCGCCGTTGATGGCCAGGACGGAGACGGGACGCGCCGGCGCCGGCTCGTCGCCGAAGACTGCGCCCACCACCGGGGCGATGGCCGCGAGGCGGTCGGCGAGCGCGATGCCCAGGCGGTGCGCCATCATCGCGCCATTGGACATGCCGGTGACGTACACGCGCGCCGGATCGACGGGCAGCTCCTTCTCGAGCCGGTCGACGAGCGCGCGGATGAAGCCCACGTCGTCCACGCCGCTTCGCATGGCGAAGCCGCAGCAGTGCCCGGCGTTCCAGGTGAGCAGGCGCCCGCGCACCTGCCCCGTGCCCTCGGGGTAGGCGACGATGAAGCCCTCGCGCATCGCCTTGCGCGTGAACCCCGTCATGCGCTCGGCGAACGCCGCGTTGCCGCCGCCGCCGTGCAGCACCAGCACCAGCGGGACCTTCCCGGGGGAGGCCTCGACGGCGGGCGGCACGCGCACGACGAACGTGCGCAGCAGGCCGTCGTGGCGGAGCACGCGCCCGGCCTGCGCGGCGCCGGCCGAAGGCGCGAGGCCCAGGACGGCCGCGAGAGCGAGGACGGGAAGGACCGGGGACATGGGATTCCGGGCGGTCGCGCAGGCGCGAGGGGCGGACATGATAGCGCGGGGCCCGCCCCCCTTCATCAGCCGCGGCTCAAGTCGCGCCGTGTGCCGGCCGATAAGGAATCGCCCCCGGGACCGGTCGCCGACCGCGCCCCCGGGCCAATCTGCCCCGAGACTGCCATGTCCGCGATCCTCGCCGAACCGACCGCCCTGGGTGCCCCCGTGACCGCCACGCGCGGGGACGCCGCCCGCCCGACCCAACCCGTCCTGAAGCTGCGCGGCTGGCGCGTGGCCACGCGCATCCAGTTCCTCGTGGCGATGACCGTCCTGGGCCTCGCCGCGCTGTGCGCCGCCTCGCTGGTGCACCTGCGCGCGAACCTGGTGGACGACCGGCGCGCGCACGTGCAGGGCGTGGTGGAGATGGCGCTGGGCGTCGTGGCCCAGTACAACCGCCTCGCCGAGGAAGGGAAGATGACGCAGGAGGCGGCCCGCGCTGCGGCGCGCGAAGCGCTCCGGGGCGCGCGCTACGGCAAGGGCGACTACGTCTTCATCGTGGACACGAACCACGTGTACGTGATGTTCCCGCCCAAGCCGGAGAACGAAGGCAAGAACATCCGCGACCTCAAGGACGCCAACGGCAAGCTCTTCGTGCAGGACCTGGTGAGCCAGGGGGTGGCCGGCGGCGGCTTCACCGACTACTGGTTCCCGCGGCCGGGCAACCCGGCGCCCAAGCCCAAGCTCTCGTACACCAGGGCCTTCGCGCCGTGGGGCTGGGTCGTCGGCACGGGAATCTACATCGATGACGTCGACGAGGAGTTCTGGCAGACCGCGCTCATTCTCGGCGGCCTTTCCGCGGGGCTCGTCGCGCTGCTGGTGTTCGCGGGCTGGCGAATCGGCACCTCCATCGTGGGGCAGCTCGGTGGCGAGCCAGGCGAGGCCGCGGCCTTCATGCGCCGCGTCTCCTCGGGCGACCTCGCGGCCGACGTGGGCCGGCGCCCGGCGGGAAGCCTCCTCGCCTCCCTGGGCGAGATGATCGGCTCGCTGCGCGAGCTGGTCGCATCGCTGGAGCGGCAGTCGCACGAGCTGGCCCGCGACGCCGAGGCCATCCGCACTGCCTCCCACGAGGTCTCGCAGGCCGCCGAGCAGCAGTCCGACGCCACCTCGGCGATGGCCGCGGCCGTGGAGGAGCTGACCGTGAGCTCGACGCACATCTCGGAGAGCGCGCGCGAGACGGAGGCCGACTCGAACGATTCCCGCGAGTGGGCGGTGCGCGGTCGCGAGCGCGTCGACCGCGCCGGCGCGGCCATCGGCAAGGTCGCCGACATCGTCTCCGGCGCCTCGGGCCGCATCCGCGACCTCGAGCGCGGCGCGCAGAAGGTCTCCACCATCGCCGCGGTCATCAAGGAGATCGCGGCGCAGACCAACCTGCTCGCGCTCAACGCGGCCATCGAGGCCTCGCGCGCCGGCGAGCAGGGGCGCGGGTTCGCGGTCGTCGCCGACGAGGTCCGCAAGCTGGCCGAGCGCACCGCGGAAGCGACGACGGAGATCGAGACCATGATCGCCGGGGTGCAGAACGAGACGGTGGCCGCCGTTCAGGCGATGGACGCGGCCCTGCCCGAGGTGCGCGGCGGCGTGGACCTCGCGCGCGACGCGACGGAGTCGCTGCGCACCATCGAGGAAGGGGCCACCCGCACGCTCGGGCGCGTGCGCGACGTGGCCGGCGCGACGCAGGAGCAGGCCTCGGCCGCCACCTCGATCGCGCAGCGCGTCGAGCAGATCGCGCAGATGGTCACGGAGAACAGCGCCGCGGCCCGGGGCACGGCCGACACGGCCGCGCGCCTCGAGGGAATCGCCCGCAGCCTGGAGCAGGAGATGGCGCGCTTCCGCCTGTAGGCCCGGCGGCTTCCCGCCCGCGCTAGCCGCGGAGCTTCGCGACGGCCACGATCGTGGCGACGTCCACGGCGATCGCCAGGACGAACGCCCATCTCCCGAGGCGCGAGGGGCCGCAGTACGCGAGGGCGCCGGCCACCACCACGACGCCGGCGCCGATCAACGGCCCGTAGTGCCACGGATCGGCCGGAGGCAAGCCCGGGCGCGTGACGAGCAGTCGCCCGGCGGGGTGCAGGACCTGGACGATGAACACCAGCGCAGCGAAGACGAGCGCGAGCGTCTGCCGCCAGTCCAGCGAGCGCAGCCCCGGCGCCTGCCCGCGCGGCCCGTACTCCCGCGCAAGCACGTCGGAGACGAGCTGCACCGCCTGCATCACCCACACCGTCTCGTGCAGCGCCGGCTCGCCCGGGTGCTCCAGCCGCATGCGGTAGCGCGCGTAGCTCTCCAGCGTGAGGTCGGAAGGCAGGGGCTCCGCGCCGTAGGCCTGCGCGCGGCGCGCCTCGATCTCGCGCAGGATGTCGGCGTCCGGGTAGCCGTTGGAGCGGAACTCGAACCACCCGTGCACGATCGCGGCGAGCGTGGCCTCGGGGCGCACGCGCAGCTGCGCGTCCGTCATCTTCTTCAGCTCGCCTTCGTCGACCCGGTCGCGCGATCGCAGCGCGACGAGCCGGCGGACGACTGCGGGAGTGTCCATCGCGCGCGCTTCGCTAGGTGCGCAAGGTGGCCACGAGCCGCCGCGGCTCGAGCAGGAGTTCCAGCGCGTCCACGATGCTCCCGCACGCGACCCGCGCGCCCGCAAGCGCCTGCGCCGCCGCGCCTTCGCGCTGCACGACGCAGATGCCGAGCGCCGCCTCCGCGAGCATGAGGCGGTCGTTGCGGCCGTTGCCGATGGCCGCGACCGACCCGGCGCCCAGCGACTGCACCAGGCGGCGCTTGGCGAGATCCTGCGCGCCGGGCGCGAGCACGACGAGCGTGACGGGCAGGCCCGCCAGCTCCTCCGCCACCGTCCCGAAGGTGTCGGCGGTGACCACGTGCAGGCGGATGGAAGGCGCCAGGCGCGCGAGCGCCTCGTCCACGCCGGCGACGAGCTCGCCGTCCTCCGCGAGGGTGCCGTTGAAGTCGAGGACGAGGTGCTCGAGGGCGAGCGGGGCCGAGCCGGGGATGT
>JAKOWJ010000292.1 GCA_029781595.1 Pseudomonadota bacterium
CCCGATCCTGCCCGAGCAGCACCGCGGCGTGCCCTACGACGAGGCCGCCAACCGGCTGGGCTCGTGGTCGGGGCTCATGGCGCAGGCGGGACACGGCTCGGCGGCCGACAGCTTCGTGCCGGGGGACATCCGGACGGCGCGGCTCTTCGGGCGCCACTTCGCCCTGGCCCTCGCGCGCCTGGCCGCGCCGGCCGGCGTCGAGGCGTCGCGGGAGGCGGCGTGAGGATCCCCGCCCGCTTCGCGCCGGCGCTCTTCGGCTTCATCCTCTCCGGGCTCATGTCGCTCGTCGTCTCGGGCATCGCGACCTTCCGGGTCGCGGGCGCGGGGCCGGATTTCGCGTTGGCGTGGATGGGCGCGTGGCTCGCGGCGTGGGTGGTGGCGTTTCCGGTGGTGCTGGTGGTGGCGCCCTTCGCACGGAGGGTGGTGGCGGGGCTCGTCGCGACGCGGTGACCCACCCCTTCTCGGCTATGATGGCCCCGCCCATAGCTTCCAGGGCGGCTTCCCTCGAACGTCCCATGCGCGCCATCGTCATCGAGCAGTACGGCGGACCCGAAGTCCTCCAGCACCGAAGCGACGAACCCGTGCCCGTCCCCGGCCCGGGCGAGGCGCTGGTCGAGGTCGCGTGCGCCGGCGTGAACTTCATGGACGTGCACACGCGCCAGGGCAAGTACGCAAGATCGCGCACCTACCCCGTGCGCCTGCCGTGCACGCTGGGCATGGAGGGCTCGGGCCGCGTGGTGGCGCTGGGCGAGGGCGTGACGAACGTCGCGGTGGGCGATCGCGTCGCCTGGTGCATCGCGTGGGGCAGCTATGCGGAGTACGCGAGCCTGCCCGCCGCGCGCCTCGCCAGGCTGCCGGACGCGATGGGCGACGAGCTCGCCGCGGCCTCGATCTTCCAGGGCTGCACCGCGCACTACCTCGTCGAGGACACGGCGAGGCTGCGCGAGGACAGCACGTGCCTGGTGCACGCGGGCGCGGGCGCCATCGGCCAGATCGTCATCCAGATGGCGCGCAG
>JAKOWJ010000298.1 GCA_029781595.1 Pseudomonadota bacterium
GCCTCGTAGAACTCGATCATCGTGAACTCGGGGTTGTGCCGCGTGCTGATCCCCTCGTTGCGGAAGTTGCGGTTGATCTCGAAGACCTTCTCGAGCCCGCCCACCACGAGCTTCTTCAGGTAGAGCTCCGGCGCGATGCGCAGGTACAGGTCCATGTCCAGCGCGTTGTGGTGCGTCATGAAGGGCTTGGCCGCCGCGCCCCCGGGGATGGGGTGCATCATCGGCGTCTCCACCTCCAGGTAGCCGCGCGCGACGAAGAACTCACGCACCGCCTGCACCAGCCGCGAGCGCCTGACGAACGTGTCGCGCGACTCGGGGTTCACGATGAGGTCCACGTAGCGCTGCCGGTAGCGCGCCTCCATGTCCGCCAGGCCGTGGAACTTGTCCGGGAGCGGGCGCAGCGACTTGGAGAGCAGGCGCACCTTCGTGGCCTGGACGGTGAGCTCGCCCGTGCGCGTGCGGAAGAGCGTGCCCTCCACGCCCAGGATGTCGCCCAGGTCCCAGTGCTTGAAGGCCTCGTAGGCCTCGGGTCCCACGAGGTCGGTCTTCACGTACACCTGGAGGCGCCCGCTCATGTCCTGGAGCGTCGCGAACGAGGCCTTGCCCATGAGGCGCTTGAGCATCATGCGGCCGGCCACGCGCACGGCGCGCGGCGCGGCCTCCAGCGCGGGCGCGTCCAGCGCCGCGCACGCGGCGTGCAGGTCGGCCGCCAGGTCCTCGCGCGCGAAGTCGTTGGGGAAGGCCGGGCCCGCCTCGCGCAGGCGCGCGAGCTTGGCGCGGCGCTCGGCGACGATCTGGTTCTCGTCCTGGGGCGGCTCGGTCTGGGAGGTCTTCTGGTCTTCGGCCATGGCTAGACGCCTTGCTTGAGGGAGGCGGCGATGAAGTCGTCGAGGTCGCCGTCGAGCACGGCCTGGGTGTTGCCCACCTCGTGGTTGGTGCGCAGGTCCTTGATGCGCGACTGGTCGAGCACGTAGGAGCGGATCTGGTGCCCCCAGCCGATGTCGGTCTTGGTGTCCTCCAGGGCCTGCTTCTGCTCGTTCCTCTTGCGCAGCTCCAGCTCGTAGAGCTTGGCCTTGAGCATGGACATCGCCTCGGCGCGGTTGCGGTGCTGCGAGCGGTCGTTCTGCGAGGAGACGACGATGTTGGTCGGCAGGTGCGTGATGCGCACGGCCGAATCCGTCTTGTTCACGTGCTGGCCGCCCGCGCCCGAGGCGCGGTAGGTGTCGATGCGCAGGTCCGCGGGGTTGATCTCCACCTCGATGGAGTCGTCCACCTCGGGGTAGACGAACACGCTCGCGAAGGAGGTGTGGCGGCGCGCGTTGGAGTCGAAGGGCGACTTGCGCACCAGGCGGTGGATGCCCGTTTCCGTGCGCAGGTACCCGTAGGCATAGGGGCCGTTCACCTTGATGGAGGCGCTCTTCAGGCCCGCCACCTCGCCGTCGCTCTCCTCGAGCACCTCCACCTTCCAGCCGCGCTTGTCGCAGTACTTGAGGTACATGCGCAGCAGCATCTGCGCCCAGTCCTGCGCCTCGGTGCCCCCCTGGCCCGCGTTGATGTCCACGAAGCAGTTGTTGGGGTCCATGGGGTTGGAGAACATGCGCCGGAACTCCAGCCCCTCCACGAGCTTCGCGAGGCCGGCGCTGTCGCCGCGCACCGCGACGAGCGTGTCGTCGTCGCCCTCGGCCTTGGCCAGGGCGAAGAGCTCCCCGGAGTCCTTCAGGCCGGACTCGATCTGCTCGATCACGTTGACGGTGCCCTCGAGGGCGGCGCGCTCGCGGCCCAGTTCCTGGGCGCGGGCCGCGTCGTTCCAGACCGACGCGTCCTCGAGGATCCTGCTGACTTCGGCTAGGCGGGTCTTCTTCGCCTCGAAGTCAAAGATACCTCCGCAGTTCGGCCGTGCGGACGGCGAGGTCGGAAAGGGCGTTCTCGATCTGGTTGAGCTGGTCGGCTTCCATGGGGGGCTCGGGCGCAAAACGCGAAATTATACCGGTCCGGCCCCCGCCCAGTGCTCCACCACCAGTTGCAGCGTGGCGGCGCCCCCGTACTCGTTCACGTCCAGGCGGTAGACGGCCTCGATGGCCTCGGGGAAGGGGCCCGGCTCGCCGAAGCGCACGGCGGCGAAGCGCCGGCCTTCCGCCTCGAGCGTGAGGCGGCAGTGCCGCTCGGCCATCACCCGCTGGGCGAGCACCCGGAAGCGGCCCCGGAAGCGCGGCTCGGGAAAGCCCTGGCCCCAGACCCGGCCGCGCAGGTCGTCGGCGAACCCGAGGGTGATCTCGCCGGGCGCGAGCGCGCCGTCGGTCTCGATGCGCTGCGCGAGGTCGGCCGGCGAGAGCCACTCGCGCGCCACCGCCTCGAAGGCGGACGCGAACGCGCCCAGGCCGCCGGGGGCGAGCGTGAGCCCGGCCGCCGCCGCGTGCCCGCCGAAGCGCTCGAGGAGCCCGGGCTCGCGCTTGGCCACCAGGTCGAGCGCATCGCGCAGGTGCAGGCCCGCGATGGAGCGCCCGGAGCCCTTCAGTCGCCCGCCCTCGTCGTCGGCGAAGGCGAAGACGGGCCGGTGGAAGCGGTCCTTGAGCCGGGAGGCGAGCAGGCCCACCACGCCGGGGTGCCAGCCCGGCCGGTGCACGGTGAGGGAGCAGCCCGAGCCGGCGTCGACTTCCGCGAGGAGCGCGAGGGCCGAGGCCTGCATGTCCGCCTCGATCTCGCGCCGCTCGCGGTTGAGGCGGTCGAGCCGACCGGCGAGGTCGCGCGCGAGCGCGGGGTCGTCGGTGGCGAGGCAGGCGATGCCCACCGTCATGTCGTCCAGGCGCCCGGCGGCGTTCAGGCGCGGCCCCACCACGAAGCCCAGGTCGTACGCGGTCGCGCGCCGCGGCTCGCGGCCGGCCACACTCATCAGCGCGCGGATGCCCTCGCACGCCGCGCCCGCGCGCAGGCGCGCGAGCCCCTGCGCCACCAGGATGCGGTTGTTGGGGTCCAGTCGCACCACGTCGGCCACGGTGCCCAGCGCCACCAGGTCGAGGAGCGCCGCGAGGTTGGGACCGCCGTCCGCGAGACGGCCGCGCCGGCGCAGTTCCGCGCGCAGCGCCGTCATCACGTAGAAGATCACGCCCACCCCGGCCAGGTGCTTGCTGGGGAAGCCGCAGCCGGCCTGGTTGGGGTTCACGATGCAGGCCGCGTCGGGCCGCGCCGCGCCGGGCAGGTGGTGGTCCGTGACGAGCACGCGCATCCCGAGGCGGTTGGCCTCGGCGACGCCTTCGACGGAGGCGATGCCGTTGTCCACCGTCACGAGCAGGCGCGGCTCGCGGCCGGCCGCCAGGCGCACGATCTCCGGCGTGAGCCCGTAGCCGAAGCGGAAGCGGTCGGGCACGAGGAAGTCGACGGCGGCCCCCATGGCGCGCAGCGCCCGCAGGCCCACGGCGCACGCGGTGGCGCCGTCCGCGTCGTAGTCGGCGACGATGAGGAGGCGCTCCCCGGCCTCGCTGGCGTCCGCGAGCAGCGTCGCGGCCCGGGCCGCGCCGTCCAGCCGGCCGGGCGGCGCGAGGTCCGCGAGCCCGGTAGCGAGGTCGGCGGGACCCGAGACGCCGCGCGCGGCGTACAGGCGCGCGAGGGCGGGGGCGAGTCCGCCGGCCCGCAGGCGCTCGAACGCCGCGGGGTCCACGGGCCGGTCGACGATTTCAGGCATGGCTCGCGAGCGGCGCGGCCCGCCGCCAGAAGCGAAGTCCCGTGCGCCGCCGCAGCTCGAAGACGGCGGTGTCGTCCTCCGACGGCAGCACGAGGCGGACCCGGCCGCAAATGCGCAGGATCTCGCCCAGGCGCGAGAACCACTGCGCCTCCAGCGCGCCCGCCGCGGCGTTCCACGCCGGCGCGTCGCCGCGCCGCGCGGGCGCCTGCAGCGTGTCCAGCACCACGAGGCAGGAGGCGGCTGGGCCGAGCGGGAGGCGGTCCGGCGCGCCGGGCAACGCCTGGACCGCGCAGCCGCTCGCGAGGGCGAGGCTGCGCGCGAGCGCCTCGTCGGCGGCCACGCACTCGAAGGCGCGCGGCAGGCCCGCGGGATACGAGCCCCCGCCCCAGAACCAGAGG
>JAKOWJ010000308.1 GCA_029781595.1 Pseudomonadota bacterium
GCCACGGCGGCCTCGAGCGTGGCGCGGATGGACTTCCACATGGGCGTGCGCTCCTCGGGACGAAACGCCATCGCCCGGGCGGTCACCTCGTCGAGCACGGCCGCGGGGCGCGCGAGCCCGCAGTGCTCCCGGGCGAAGCGCTCGAGGGCGCGGCGGTCCGGCCAGGCTTTCGTGCCGCCGAGCCCAAGGGCCGGCACGTCATTCGGCAGGTAGACGGTCGTGCACACGAGGTCGAAGGCCGGGGAGAGGCGCGCATCGTCCTCGGCCGACACGGGGTCGCCGTAGACGAGCCCCCAGTTCTTGAGGTGGGCGTCGCCGTTGCGGATGAGGCAGCAGAAGGCGAGCTGCCGGAAGAAGCGCTCTAGCGATTCGGCCGCGTGGCGCGGGGCGGCGAACTCGCGGATGGCGCGTGCCACCTCGGCATAGGCGCCGGCGTACTTGTCGCGGGGGTGGCGGCCGGTGAGGCAGGCCATGTCCTCGAACCCCGCGTAGTCGCCGTCGGTGAACACGTCGAAGCGGCGCAGGACGAGCAGCGCGCGGTCGGCGGAAAGCCAGAAATCCGGCACCGGCAGGCCGCATTCGCGCGCCATCGAAAGGCACAGGTACTCGTTCTCCGCGAGGCCCGGCCACTCCGGCCCGGCCGCCTTCACGATGAGGTCCGGGGTCCGCAGCCGCGCCTTCTCCGCGAGCGGCGCGGCCTCCGGGACGCTCACCTTCGGTTGCACGCCGGAGACGGCCGTGCCGAGGGCGTAGCGCTCCACGAGATCCGCGAAGAGCGAGTCCGCCCCGGGCGCGGCGAGCAGCTCCGGAAGGCTCACGGGCGCGGGCGCGGCGCGGGGGCGGCCGGGGATCTCCTCCTCCACCGCCGCCCACACCCGCCCGGCGCTGGGGGTCGAGGTGAGCGCGAGGAGGTTCATGTCGTCGATGTCCATCACCTTGCGGAAGCGGTCGGTGATGTGGCCGAGAAGGAAGCCTTCGGGGAGGTTCTGGGCCAGCACCGGCGGGATGGTGTTCGCGCGGTAGCCCTCCGGGCGGGGCGGCA
>JAKOWJ010000311.1 GCA_029781595.1 Pseudomonadota bacterium
CTTTGCGACGCGGGCGTCATCTTCGGCACCGGCTTCGCGCCCCACCGCGGCGGGCCGGTCTCGGCCATCCGCGAGCGGGGCAAGGAGGCGTGGCTGAAGGCGATGGACGGGCTGCGCGCGAAGCACGGCGAGCGCTTCACGGCCGACGCGGGCTGGGAGGCCCTCTGAGCCCGGCGCTGGCACTGTGGCGGCGCTGCGAGCGCCTGCCGCTGGGCAAGGCGATCTTCTCGCGCGTGATCTGCTGGAAGGCGCCGTACTTCGCGTCGATCTCGCCGCGCTTCGAGGAGTTCCGCCCGGGCTACGCGCGCGTGTCGATGCGCCGGCGCCGCGCGGTCACCAACCACATCGGCACGGTGCACGCCATCGCGATGTGCAACCTCGCGGAGCTGGCGGCGGGCACGATGACCGAGATCACGGTCCCGCCCGGCATGCGCTGGCTGCCCAAGGGCATGACGGTGGAATACCTGCGCAAGGCGGAGTCCTCCGTGGAAGCCCGCGCGAGCCTGGGGGAGGTCGCCGACGGCCCGGGCCGCGAGGTTCCCGTCGCCGTGGAGATCGCCGACCGAGAGGGCGAGATCGTCTGCCGGGCGGTCATCACCATGTGGGTGAGCCCGCGGCGGCGGGCGTGAACGCGGCATGGCGCAGCGCGGCACGGCGAGGACTCCCGACGGCGCGACGCTCGCCGTCACGCGCTTTCCCGCCGCGGGGCCGGCCTGGGCGACGCTGCTGCTCGCGGGCGCCATGGGCGTGCGGCAGGACTTCTACGCGCCCCTGGCCGGCTTCCTCGCCGCGAACGGGGTGCACGTCCTCACCTTCGACTATCGCGGCGCGGGCGCCTCGCGCGCCGGGAGCCTGCGCGGCGTGGACGCAGACGTCCTGGCCTGGGCGCGCGACCTCGACGCGATGCTGGCCGAGGCGCGGGCGGCCGGCCCTCGCCTGCCGGCGCTCGCGCTGGGCCACAGCCTGGGCGGCCAGCTCTTCGGGGCCGTGGACGGCGGCGCCGGGCTCGACGCCATCGTCACGGTCACGGCCGGCTCGGGGTGGTACCGGCACAACGACCGCATGCCGGTGCGCGTGCGCCTCTTCTGGTTCGCCATGATCCCGCTGCTCACGCCGCTCTTCGGCTACTTCCCGGGCCGGCGCCTGCGCATGGTGGGCGACCTGCCCGCGGGCGTGGCCTGGCAGTGGCGGCGCTGGGCGACGCACCCGGACTACCTCCTGAGCGAGGGCGAGGCGATGCGCAGGCGCTTCGACGCCGTG
>JAKOWJ010000317.1 GCA_029781595.1 Pseudomonadota bacterium
CCCGAGTTCCAGATCACCACCGAGACGAGCATGGTGGGCGGGCTCAACTTCTTCGCCCACCTGGTGAAGAACGGCTACTACGGCAGCGGCGACACGCGGCTCACGCTGGACCTGGCCGCGCTCAACGCCCTGGCCGGCGACCCGGCCGCGCTCGCCGACCGGCTCAACCTGCTGTTCATGAACGGCGCGATGTCCGACGCGACGCGCAGCGCCATCGTCACCGCGGTCGGGGGCCTCGCCGCCCCCAAGGTGGCGAAGACCGGCACGGGGTCGGCGATCGCCGACCGCGTCAAGGCGGCGCTGCTGCTCGTCGCGCTTTCCCCCGAATTCGTGATCCAGAAGTGACAGGGAGACCCGAGATGACCCACCGACGCGAATTCCTCCGCCGCCTGGCCGCGGCGTGCATCACCACCGCCGGCGCCGGCGCCTGGAGCGACCTGCAGCGCATCGCGGCCGCCGCGAGCCTCTCGCCCGCCCCGAAAGCCGCCGGCGAGGACTACCGGGCCCTGGTCTGCATCTTCCTGTTCGGGGGCAACGACAGCAACAACATGGTGATCCCGACGAGCGCCACCGAGTACCAGCAGTACGCCTCGGGCCGCACGCCCGCGCTCGCGCTGCCGCAGGCCTCGCTCCTGCCGATATCCGTGCAGAACACGCCCGGCCGCAGCTTCGCACTGCACCCGTCCATGACGGGCTTCCAGGGCCTGTTCAACCAGGGCAAGGCCGCCGTCGTGGCCAACGTCGGCCCGCTGCGGGCGCCGACCACGCGCGACCAGTACCGCAACCGCTCCGTGCCGATCCCGCCCAGCCTCTTCTCCCACAGCGACCAGCAGTCGCAGTGGCAAAGCGCCACCGCCGACGGCTCGGGCCGCACGGGCTGGGGCGGCCGCCTGGGCGACCTGCTCAAGACCGCGAACGGCACCAACACGAGCTCGACGCTCATCTCGGTGACCGGCAACAACCTGTTCGAGGTGGGCACCACGCTCACCTCGTTCAAGGTCTCGCCGGGCAACCTGCTGGGCTTCGACTTCTACAAGGGCGCCGCCTCGACCGACCCGCTGTCGCGGGGCATCACCGACATGCTGGCCCTGCCCTCCGTGAACCTCTTCGACGGGGCCTGGAACGCGGTCATCCAGCGGGCCATCGCGAACCAGGAGGTCCTCGCCACCGCCCTGGCGGCCGTCCCGCCCTTCGCCACGCCCTTTCCCAACACGGGGCTGGGATCGCAGATGGAGATGATCGCCCGGCTCCTCGCCGTGCGCGGCGCGCTGGGATTGAAGCGCCAGGTGTTCTTCGCCTCGCTCGGCGGCTTCGACACCCACGGCGACGAGCAGCTCGGCCGCCAGGCCCAGCTCCTGGGCGAGCTGAGCGGCGCGATGTCGGCTCTCTACGCCGCGACGGTGGAACTGGGCTGCGCCGACCTGGTGACGAGCTTCACGTCCTCCGACTTCAACCGCACCTTCCCCTCCAACGGCAAGGGATCGGATCACGCCTGGGGCAGCCACCACCTGGTGGCCGGCGGCGCGGTGGCCGGCGGGCGCCTGTACGGCACCTTCCCGACGCTGGTGCGCGGCGGTCCGGACGACACGGGAAGCGGCGGCCTGTGGATTCCCACGACGTCGGTGGACCAGTACGCCGCCACCCTGGCCACCTGGTTCGGCGTGGGCGCGGGCGAGCTGGACGCGGCCTTCCCCAACGTGCGCAGCTTCGCCACCGCCAACCTCGGCTTCCTCGCCTGAGAGCGAGGCGCCAAGAAAAAGGGCCGGCATGGGCCGGCCCTTCGTCGCGTCGCGGCACCCGCGTCGGGGCGCCGGGAGTCGGACTTACTTGAGGTGCTTGGAGACGAGCTTGGTCATCTCGAACATCGAGACGGTCTTCTTGCCGCCGAAGACCTCGCGCAGCTTGTCGTCCGCGTTGATGTTGCGCTTGTTGACCTTGTCCTGCAGGCCGTTCTTCTTGATGTAGGCCCACAGCTTGCTGGTGACTTCGGTGCGCGGCTGGGCGGCGGCGCCGATGACGGCGGCCAGCGCCGCGCTCGGCGTGAGGGGCTTCATGAAAGCCGCATTGGGCTTGCGCTTGGCGGCGGCCTTCTTCGGGGCGGCCTTCTTCTTGGCGGCCGGCTTCTTGGCGGCGGCCTTCTTCGCGGCCGGCTTCTTCGCCGCGGGTTTCTTGGCCGCCGGCTTCTTCGCCGCGGGCTTCTTGGCTTTCTTCGCTGCCATTCGATTTCCTCCAATCAGGTGGTGACGTTTTGGTTCAGCTGATCTCGCCGGAGGGCGTGACAGGCGAGAGAATGCACACGGCAAAATCCGTTTGTCAATGGATTTTCACTCTGAAAACGGCCTTTTCCCGCTCTGCGTCGCCGACCCGCAACACGCTTCGGAAACGATGCGCGAATCAGGCGAGTTCGGCCTTGGCCGCCTCCACGTCCAGTCGCTCCATCGCGTCCTTCGGCTCGAGCGCGGCGGCCTTGGCGTAGAGGGCCGCGGCCTCCTCCACCGCCTTGCGCCCGTGCATCATCACCAGCCCGTTGGCGAACTCCAGGTGGGCGATGGGAGAGTCGGGCAGGAGCTTGAGCGCCTTGCGGAAGTGCTCCTCGCCGGCCTCGCGCCGGGCGCCATAGGTGAGCCCGCCCACCAGGGCGCCGACCTTGTCGATCACCTCGGCGTGGTAGGTGCCCATGGCGATGTGCGCCTCGCCGTGCCTGGGCGCGAGCTTGAGCGTCGCCTCCAGGGCCGCCCGGATGCGCCCGCCCAGGCCCTGCGCCAGCGCCTTGGCCACGGAGATGCCCTGGCTGTAGCGGCCGGCGGCATAGGCGAACTGGTAGTGCGCGTTGGGGTTCTTCGGCTCCGCGGCGGCCTGCGCCTGCGCCCGCTGCATGGCCTCCTCGAAGAGCGCGAGGCGCGCCGCGGGCTTCTTCTCGAGGGAGTTGGCGTAGATCGACTGCGCCTTGTTGGCCACCGTCACCCCGGCGCCGCCGGCGGCCAGGCCCTGGGCCACCGCCTCGGCGAATGCGCCCCGGTGGTAGGCGCGCCAGGCCTCCTGCACGGCGGTGTCCTTCGGGAACGGCTCGCAGTCGCCCCGGTGCAGGCGCTCCCAGTGCTTGCGAAGGGACTCGCCGGCGTAGGCGAAGCCCTTGTCCGGATACGGGAACGCGGTCCATTTCGCCTTCGCCATCGTCGGCTCCTCTAGGGTAGGTATTCGCGGCCGAGCCGCTCGACGTGCTCGCGGGCCTCGCCGGTGAGGTACGGCGCCACGAGCGCGAGCACCTGGTGGGCCCCGGTGCCGGCATCCGCGTCGCGGGCATCGCCCGCGCCGCCGGCCACGGCCCGGAAGTTGAGCCAGTAGGTCGACACCACGAGCACGTTCAGGGCGAGGGCTCGCACCTCGGCGGGGCGCGCGCTCAGCAGGCCCTGCTCGGCCAGGCCCCCGCACAAGGCCTCCACGGCGCCGAGCTTGGCCGAGACGATGCGGCGGAAGTGCTCGCGCAGCCGGCGGTTGCGGCCGACGATGTCATCGAGGTTGCGGTACAGGAACCGGTAGTCCCAGATGGCCTCGAACATGAGGTGAAGGTACAGCCAGAGGTCCTCGATGGCCGCCGCCCCCGAGGTCTGCGGGGGCGCGATCGCGATGCGCTCCTCGAACCTGTCGAAGAGCCGCTCGACGATCTGGTCCTTGTTCCGGAAGTGGTAGTACAGGTTTCCGGGGCTGATGGCGAGCTCGTCGGCGATCATGCCGGTGGTCACGTGCGACTCGCCCCGGTCGTTGAAGAGCGCGAGGCTCACGGCGAGGATGCGCTCCCGCGTGCGCTGGGTGCGCACCGCGTTGCCGTCGAGGGGGAGCCGGCCGGCGGGAACTTTCGCCATGGCCGCAGAGCGTATCACGCCCGGATCGCGCCTCTCTGCGCCAGCCAGCGCCGAAGGTCGACGAGGGTCTCGCGAAGGTCTGCGGCCGTCTCGGCCAGCCGCCACGGGGCCGGCGGCAGCCCCGCGCGGCGCTTGAGCCGCAGGCCGATGCGCCGTGAGGGGTCGGCCAGCACGTCCTCGCGCAGGCCCAGCCCGTGGCGCTCGAGGACCGGCAGGAGCGACTGCCGGCGGCGGCGCAGGTCGTGGCGCGTGCGCTGGTAGGCGTGCTCGCAAAGCCTGGCGCGCGTGCCGTAGCCGAAGATGTTGGTGAAGAAGATCTCGCTGTCGTCGGCATCGGGCTCGAAGAGCACGACATCGGCGTCCCGGTACTGCGACCAGTACTTTGAGATGCCCACCGCCATCCGCGAGTGGATGATGGCGCGGAAGGTCTGCGAGAGCACGACCGGCAGCCCCCCTTCGACGAGGCGCCGGTGGCGCCCGCGCCCCTTCTCGGCCGCGAGGCTGGCGTCGTACGGGACGATGGGGTTGACGCAGAAGACCAGCCTCGCGCCGTCGTCCAGCGCCTCCGAGGCGTGCAGCGTCTTGCGAAGGGCGCCGTCGACGAAGCAGCGGCCGTCGATCTCCACCGGCGGGAACAGGCCGGGCAGCGCCGCGCTCGCCTGGACGGCCCGGGAGATGGGCACCGCGTCATGACCCGGCCGCCCGAAGCTCACGCTCTCGCCCGTGTCCAGGTCGGTGGCCACCAGGTACAGGCGCCGGGACAGCTCGCGGAAGTCGTCCGTCCGCCCCGGCTGCGTGAAGACGGCGTGCAGGTACCGGTGGATCGATTCGTTGTCGAAGACGCCGGTCGGGATCGCCCGGCCCAGCGAGGCGAGCGACTCCAGCACGCCGCGCGAGAACGGCTGCCGCAGGTACCGGGCCAGGGAATCCGCCAGCAGCGCCGGCACCGCGCGGGCGCGGTCGCGGTACTCGCGGAAGGCCGGGCGCATGAACATCTCGGGCGTGAGGGCGCCCTCCGCCTCGTCACCCTCGATGAATATCCGGTGGATCTGCGCGATCGAGATGCCGTTGGCCAGGGCGGCGGCGAGGAAGCTGCCGGCGCTCACGCCGACGTAGACGTCCATCTCGTCGAGGGTGAGGCCCTCGATCGACTCCTCCAGCGCCATCAGCGCGCCGATCTCGTAGATGGCACCGAAGGGTCCGCCGCCGGCCAGGGCGAGCCCGAAGCGCGCCGCCGGCCCGCGGCGGCGCGCGGTTCCGCGGCGGCGACTGCCCGCCGGTGCGCGGCCGCGCCGCATGGCGGCTAGCGGGTGCGCCGCGCCCGAGCCCGGCCCAGGCGCTCGACGCTCGCCTGCAACTGGGCGACCTGGCGCGAGAGCGCGCGCACGTCGCGGGCCGAGGGCACCCCCAGCTTGGCGATGGCGCGCGAGACGCGCTGCTCGAACACCTTCTCGAGATGCGAGACGGCCTCCACGGTCCGCGCCCGCGCCTTCTCGGCGCGGGCGACGGCCACGTCGCGAGCCTTGCCGGCCCGGGCAAGCGCCGCGCGGCGGCCGCGCGCCTCGAGTGCCGCGCCCTGCCGCACCAGCGCGTCGAACGCGCCGGCGGCCGTCTGCCGGATCCCGGTGGCCGCCTGCACGCCGGCTTCCAGCGCGCGGCGGGCCGATTGCCGCATCGTCCGGACGGCCTTGGCCGGGGTCACGCCCGGGCCCCGGGCCTTCCGGGTGCGGGTGGTGCGGGTGGTGGTGCGTGCCATGGTGGTTCCTTTCCTGTCCCGTGCATCGTCCGTCGGATCCCGCGGGCCTCGCCCGCGGGCGCCGGGGCGTCCACGACGCCCCTCATGCAGGTCACGGTAGGCCAAAGGATTAGAGGCCGCACACTAAAGCGCGCGCCTCGGGCGACGGGAGCGCGCGTGTATGATGCGGCCGAAAACCACGAGGGGAGGAGGCACGCATGTCCTATTTCGTCACGGGCGGCACGGGGTTCATCGGCCGGTTCCTCATCGACCGCCTGCTCGAGCGGGAAGGCACGGTGTACGTGCTGGTGCGCAAGGCCTCCGTGCCGCGGCTCGACGCCCTCCGGGCCCGCTGGGGCGAGGACGCGCGGCGGGTCGTGGCCGTCGTGGGCGATCTCGGCAAGCCGCGGCTGGGCCTCGCGCCCGCGCAGGTCGCGAAGCTCAAGGGCCAGGTGCGCCACTTCTTCCACCTGGCGGCCGTCTACGACCTCGCGGCCGACGCGGAAAGCCAGGAGAAGGCCAACATCGAGGGCACGCGCGGGGCCGTGGCGCTGGCCGAGGCGATCCAGGCCGGCTGCTTCCACCACGTGAGCTCGATCGCCGCGGCCGGCCTGTACGACGGGGTCTTCCGGGAGGACATGTTCGAGGAGGCCGAGGAGCTCGACCACCCGTACTTCCGCACCAAGCACGAGTCCGAGGGCGTCGTGCGCCGCGAGTGCCGCCGGCCCTGGCGCATCTACCGCCCGGCGATCGTGGTCGGCCACTCCAAGACCGGCGAGATCGACAAGATCGACGGCCCGTACTACTTCTTCAAGCTCATCCAGAAGCTGCGCAAGGCGCTGCCGCAGTGGATGCCGACGGTGGGCATCGAGGGCGGCCGCATCAACATCGTGCCCGTGGACTTCGTGGTGGACGCCATGGACCACATCGCCCACCGGAAGGGCCTGGACGGCGGCTGCTTCCACCTCACGGACCCCGAGCCCAGGCGCATCGGCGAGATCCTCAACCTCTTCGCCAAGGCCGCGCACGCGCCGCAGATGACGATGCGGCTCAACGCCAAGATGTTCGGCTTCATCCCGGACTTCGTCATCGACTCGGCGATGTCACTCGCGCCTGTGCGCCGCATCCAGAAGCAGCTCCTGGCGGACCTGGGCATCCCGAAGGAGATGTTCAAGTTCGTGAACTACCCCACGCGCTTCGACAACCGCGACTGCGCGAAGGCGCTCAAGGGCTCCGGCATCGCCGTGCCGCCGCTGGAGGAATACGCCTGGCGGCTGTGGGACTACTGGGAGCGCCACCTCGACCCGGACCTCTTCATCGACCGCAGCCTCGCCGGCAAGGTGAAGGGCAAGGTGGCGGTGATCACCGGCGGGACATCGGGCATCGGCGAGGCCACGGCCTACAGGCTCGCCGAGGCCGGCGCGCAGGTCGTGGTGGCCGCCCGCGATCCGGAGAAGGCCGCGCCGGTGATGGCGAGGATCAAGGCCGCCGGCGGCAAGGGCCGGTTCGTCTCGTGCGACCTCGCGGACCTGGCGGATTGCGACCGGCTGGTGGCCACGGTGCTCAAGGAGTTCGGCCGCTGCGACTTCCTCGTGAACAACGCGGGGCGCTCCATCCGCCGCGGCATCGCCTCCTCGTTCGACCGCTTCCACGACTTCGAGCGCACCATGCAGCTCAACTACTTCGGCAGCCTTCGCCTCATCATGGGCTTTCTGCCCGCGATGATGAAGCAGAACCGCGGGCACGTGATCAACGTCTCGTCCATCGGCGTGCTCACGCAGGCGCCGCGCTTCTCGGCCTACGTCGCCTCGAAGGCCGCGCTCGACTCGTTCACGGGCTGCGCGGCCAGCGAGTTCTCCGACAACAACATCGCCTTCACCACCATCAACATGCCGCTCGTGAGGACGCCCATGATCGCTCCCACCAAGCTCTACAACCACGTGCCCACCCTCACGCCGGAGCAGGCGGCGGACCTCGTGGTCGAGGCCATCGTCTACAAGCCCGTGCGCATCGCCACGCGCCTGGGCGTGTTCGGCGCGCTGCTGCACGCGGTGGCGCCCAAGGCCACGCAGATCATCCTCAACACGGCCTTCCGCATGTTCCCCGACTCGGGCGCGGCGCAGGGCCGCAAGGAGGCCGGGCGCGAGGTGGAGCTCTCGCCCGAGCAGGTGGCCTTCGCGCAGTTCACCCAGGGCATCCACTGGTAGGCCGCCATGGAGACGATCTTCGTCGCCCCGTTCTTCGTCGGCTGGGGAACCCTCGCGCTCATCAACGCCGGACTCGCCCAGGGCAAGGGCCGCGGCGGCCTCGCCTGGTTCGCGATCTCGGTCCTGCTCGGGCCGCTCGCCACGCTCCTCGTGGTGGTCCTGCCGCGCAGGGCGGGCTGAGCCGTGGCCGCCCGACCCAGGCCCGGCGATCCGGCGCCCGACTTCCGCGGCGTGACGACGGACGGCACGACCGTCTCGCTCGCCGACTTCCGCGGCCGCAAGCTCGTCCTCTACTTCTACCCGATGGACGACACGCCCGGCTGCACGAAGCAGGCGTGCTCGCTGCGCGACCACGACGCCGAGATCGTCGCGAAGGGCGCCAGCGTGCTGGGGGTCTCGACGCAGGACGAGGCCTCGCACCGCCGGTTCACCGAGAAGTACCGGCTGCCCTTCCCGCTGCTCGCCGACCGTGACGGCAAGGTGGCGCGCGCCTACGGGGCGCTGGGCGGGCCGGGACTGCTCGCGGCGGCGCGCACCCTGGCGGGCATCGCCGACCGCGTCACCTTCGTGATCGACGGGGAGGGGCGCATCGCGCACGTCATCGACCGTCCCGACGCCGGCCACCACGCCGAGGAAGTGCTGGCGCTGCTCTAGCGCGCCGCGGCGATCGCCCCGGCCACGGCCCGGTGCACGCGCGGGTCGGCCAGCATCGCGAGGTGGCCCACGCCGGCGAGGCGCACGGCCGGGCGTCCGGCAAGGACGCTCGTCTCCTGCGGCGCCACGAGGTTGTCGTGCACGGTGTACACCGAGACGAACCCGCAGCCCGGGCCGGCGCCGCCTTCCGCGCGCGCCAGGCCGGCGAGGAAATCGCTGCCCGGACGCATCTGGCGGGCGTTTCGCCCCACGCCCAGCCTCGCGAGGACCGAGCCGTGGTGCGGGCTTCCCAGCGTGACCAGGAGCGCCACCCTCTCCGGTCCGCGCTCGCGCAGGTACACACGCGCCACGAGGCCGCCCATGCTGTGGCAGACCAGGATCACGCGCGGCTGGCCGGTCGCCTCGACGACGGCTTCGATCGCGCGCACCAGGTGCGCCGCGAAAGCCTCGATGGAGTCCGTCACGGCGGGCAGCGTCGGGACGTGGACCGGCCCCGTGCCGAGCGTGTCCAGGGCCCGGGCCATCGCGCGCACGGTGCCGCGATTGGAGAAGTAGCCGTGGACCACGATGACGGGCAGGCCCGGTGCGGTCGCCGCGCCCGGATCGGCCCGCAGCGCCGCGTGCTCGAACGGAAGCGCCCAGAGGTTGTTGGAGAGCATCGCCCCCCACTCGCCCAGGACCAGCGCCGCCATCGCGCCGGCGCCCAGGCGCTCGCCGGGCCCGCGCGGGGAGCGCGCGGCGTTCGACAGGGCGAAGGTCGCCAGCACGAGGACCAGTCGCACGAGCGCGACGCCCGCGAGCGTGGCGAGTGCCGCCGGGCCCGCGCCCAGTCCCGCCCATCCCCACCAGAGGGCGCCCCAGGCGACGAGTTCCGCGGCGAGCGCGATTCGGACGAGGTTCGCGAGCATCCCGCCCGAGTATAGCGCCGGGCCCGCGGGGGGCTCCCGGGCCGCGTGCTACCATCGCCGCACTCCACGCGGTTCCATAACGAGACTGGGCCCGGTCGATGCCGCTTCACGCCGCGACGATCTTCCTGAGCGCGTTCCTCCTTTTCCTCGTCCAGCCCGTCCTCGCGAAACAGATCCTGCCGTGGTTCGGCGGGGCGGCGGTCGTCTGGACGAGCTGCATGGTGTTCTTCCAGCTCGCGCTGCTGCTCGGCTACGCCTACTCGCACTGGGCCGTCTCGAGGCTGGCGCCGGCACGCCAGGCGGCGCTGCACGTGGCGCTGCTCGTCGCGAGCCTGGCGGCGCTGCCGGTCATCCCCGCCGAGGCCTGGAAGCCGGACGGCGCCGCCAATCCCGTGGGCCGCATCCTGCTGCTGCTGGCCGCGACGGTGGGCCTGCCCTACTTCCTGCTCTCCACCACGAGCCCGCTGGTGCAGTCCTGGTTCGCGCGCGAGTACCCGGGCTCCAGTCCCTACCGCCTGTTCGCGATGTCGAACCTCGCCTCGATGCTCGCGCTCCTGGGCTATCCGTTCCTCGTGGAGCCCTGGCTCGCGAGCCCGCAGCAGTCGGTCGCGTGGTCCTGGGGCTACGCCCTCTTCGTGGCAGCGGCCGCCGCGCTCGCCTGGCGATCGCGCGGGCTGCCCGCGCTGGCCGAGGCCACGCCGGCGCGCGCCGCCCCGGGACCGCGCCCGGGCGCCGGCACGATGCTGCTCTGGTTCGCCCTGGCCACGCTGGGCTCCGTCGCCATGCTCGGCGTGTCCAACCACCTCACGCAGAACATCGCGGCGATCCCGTTGCTGTGGGTCGTGCCGCTCGCGATCTACCTGCTCACGTTCATCCTGTGCTTCGAGGGCTCCCGGCCCTACCGGCGCGACGCCTGGCTCGGCGCGCTGGTCTGGCTCGTGTGCGTGATGGCGTGGTTCCTGGCGGACAAGCGCCTGCAGTTCGAGATCGGGTGGCAGGTGGCCGTCTTCGCCACGGGCCTCTTCGGCGTGTGCATGTTCTGCCACGGGGAGCTCGCGCGCCTGCGGCCCGAGCCGGCGCACCTCACCCTCTTCTACCTCGTCGTGTCGCTGGGGGGCGTCGCGGGCGGCGTCCTCGTGGGCGTGGTCGCCCCGCTCGTGCTGCCCGGCTACCTGGAGCTGGAGATCTGCCTCGCGGCCGTGGCCTTCCTCGCGCTCGTGGTGAACGCCGACCGGCCCCGCCCCGTGATCGCCGCGCTCTGCGCGGTCATCGCCTTCACCTCGGGCGCCCTCGCCTGGCGCGTGGAGAAGTTCACCGAGGACACGGTCCTGGTCGAGCGCAACTTCTACGGCGTGCTGCGCGTGAAGGAGGCCCTGGCCCGCGAGGGCGACCCCGAGACGCGCTACCGCTCGCTGGTGCACGGCGCGATCCTGCACGGCGAGCAGTGGATGGCCGAGAAATACCGCCGTGCGGCCACGACGTACTACAAGACCGGATCGGGAATCGGGCGCACCCTCCTGGCTTTCGAGGGGCGCGCGATCAAGGTGGGCGTCATCGGCCTGGGCGCGGGCACCCTGGCGACCTACGGCGACGCGGACGACACCTACCGCTTCTACGACATCAACCCCGCCGTGCCGCGCGTGGCCCGCGAGCAGTTCACCTACCTCGCGGACAGCCCCGCGCGCATCGAGGTGGTGCTGGGCGATGCGCGCCTGAGCCTGGAGCGCGAGGCCCCGCAGGGCTTCGACGTGCTGGCGGTGGACGCCTTCTCGGGGGACTCCATCCCGGTCCACCTCATCACCGAGGAGGCGATCGGCACGTACCTGCGGCACATGAAGCCGGGCGGCGTCATCGCCTTCCACGTCTCGAACCGCTTCCTGGACCTCAAGCCCGTGCTGCTCGCGCTCGCCGGCCGCGCGGGCCTCGAGTACGCGTACGTGCACGAGAAGGGCGAGGACGGGGGCACCACCAGCGACTGGGTGCTCCTCACGCGGGACAAGCGCTTCATCCTGCAGCCGTCCATCGTCGAGGTCACCGAGCCCGTGGCCCCGCAGCCGGGCTGGCGGCCGTGGACCGACGCCTACAACAACCTGCTGCAGGTGTGGCGGGAGTAGCCCGCCCCGGCTAGGCCCGCAGGCTCGCGGCGACGCGCTCGGCGATGAGCGTGCTCACGCGCTCGTTGGACTCCTGCGTCACGCCGGCGATGTGCGGCGTGAGGATCACGTTGGGCGCGTCCGCCAGGGGATTGCCGGCGGCAAGCGGCTCCTGGTCGAACACGTCCAGCGCGGCGCCGGCGAGGCGCCCCTCGTGCAGGGCCCGGGCGAGCGCGGCCTCGTCCACGATGCCGCCGCGCGCCGAGTTCACCAGGATGGCGCCCGGTTTCATTCGCGCGAGGCGCGCCTCGCCGAGCAGGCCCTTCGTGGCCGCCACCAGCGGCAGGTGCAGCGAGACCACGTCGGACTCGGCCAGCAGCTCGTCCAGCCCGAGGCAGCTCGCGCCGTTCTGCGCCCAATCGGCCGAGTCCGCGGGCACGGCCGGGTCGTAGGCCACCACCTTCATGCCCATGGCCGCCACCTTGCGGGCCGTCACGCGCCCGATGCTGCCGAAGCCGACCAGGCCGATCGTCTTGCCGGCCACCTCGCGCCCCTGCGAGAGCATCTGGCGCGGCCAGCGCCCCGCGCCCACCGCGGCGGTCGAGCGGTAGGCCGCGCCGCGCAGCAGGATCATCGACATGGCGAGGACGTATTCCGCCACCGAGTCGGCGTTGGCGCCGAGCGCGGGGATGACCTCGATGCCGCGCGCGCGGCAGGCGTCCAGGTCGATGTTGTCGAGCCCCACGCCGAGGCGCCCCACCACGCGAAGCCGCGTGGCCGCCGCGAGCGCCTCGCCACGCACCTGCGTGCGGTTGCGCACGATCCAGGCCTGGGCATCGCCGAGCGCCTTGGCGAGGGCGGGAACGTCGTCGACCAGCGCGGGGCGGTAGTCGACGTCGAATTGCTGGGCGAGGAACGCGACGGCGGGCGCGTCCATGCTCTCCGAGATGACGATGCGCTGCATGGTGCGGGGGACTCCGGGAGGGGGGAAGGCGGGGAATTGCGGGCTGGGCGGGATGCGCCGAAGTCTATCACGCGCGCGGCGCGCGCCCCGGCGCGAGCCAGGCCGTGACCTCCTCGCGGTCGTGGTAGAGCTGGCGGAGGCGAAGCGCGTGCGCGCGCCCCGCGAACGCCTCCGCGACGATCCCGCGCGCGCGCTGCACCTCCTCCCAGCGCTTCTTCATCGGCAGCTTCAGGTTGAAGATCGCTTCGCCGCACCAGCCCTCGGCGACCCAGCGCGCGGCCAGCGCGCACACGCGCGAGGGACTCTCCACCATGTCGCAGACCATCCAGTCGACGGGCTCGGGCGGCCGGAAGCGGAAGCCGTCCTCGCGGCGATGGCGCACCTGTCCCGTCTCGAGCAGGGATTCGTCCATCGGGCCGTTGTCCACCGCCGTGACGTGAAGGCCCCGGTGGACGAGCTGCCAGGTCCAGCCTCCCGGCGAGGCGCCGAGGTCGACGGCGGTCATGCCCGGCCGCAGCCGTCCCGCGGCGCCTTCTCCCACGAGGACGGCGATGGCCTCCGCGAGCTTGAGCGTCGAGCGCGACGGCGCGCCGCGCGGCATCCGCAGCCTCGGGATCCCCATGGGCCAGGGCGAGCCCCCCGCCACCGGCGAGACGGCCACGTGGCACGCGGTGCTCCCCGGGAAGAACACGTGCAGCCGCTGCGCCGCCTCCTGCGCCTCGCACTCGACGCCCGCGCAGGCCAGCGCGCGGCGAAGGTGCGGCTCCAGTGGCCGCAGGAGCGAGGCGAGCGCCTTGCCCTCGTTGGTGTCGGGCGTCTCGAGGAAGAGGGCGTGGAACCGCGTGCCCAGGCCCGCGGCCGCCTCGGCGATGGGCCGCGCGCGGTCGCCCACCGGCAGGTCGGCGAGCAGCGGGCCGCAGGCGGCGACCTGGCGCGGGAAGACGAGGTCGGCGGCCGGGACCCGGCGGGCGAGTCGCTCGCCGGCCTTCGGCTCATGCGGGTGGAACGTGAGCCACGCGGCGCCCGGCTTCGCCCGCACGTAGCCTTCGACTTCCTGGCCGGCCGCGAATGCCGAGAGCTCCTGCGCGCATTCCTTCTCGAACCCGGCGCGGCAGAGTGCGAGCAGGCCGGCCCCGCCCACGGCTCAGGCGGCCGGCCGCGCGTGGCGGAACAGCGCGAAGAAGTTGCGCGTGGTCGCCTCCGCGACCTCCTCGACGGGCACGCCCTTCAGCGCGGCGATCTCCTCGGCCACGTGGCGCACGTAGGCCGGCTCGTTGGTCCGGCCGCGGTGGGGCACGGGCGCGAGGTACGGCGAGTCCGTCTCCACGAGCATGCGCCCGAGCGGGACCTCGCGCGCCACCGCCTTGAGCGCCTGGGCGTTGCGGAAGGTGACGATCCCGGAGAACGAGATGAGAAAGCCCAGGTCCATCGCCTCCTTCGCCACGTCGAGCGTCTCGGTGAAGCAGTGCATCACCCCGCCCACTTCCCGGGCTCCCTCCTCCCGCAGCAGGCGCAGCGTGTCCGCCGCCGCCTCGCGCGTGTGGATCACCAGGGGCTTGCCGCAGGCGCGCGCGGCGCGGATGTGCGTGCGGAAGCGATCGCGCTGCCACCCGGTGTCGCCCTCCACGCGGAAGTAGTCGAGCCCCGTCTCGCCGATGGCGACCACCTTCGCGTGCGCCGCGAGCCGGGCGAGCTCTTCCACGCCCGCCTCGCGCCCGTCGCCGCGCTCGTCGGGATGCACCCCCGCCGTGCACCACACGTTCGGCGCGGAATCGGCGACGGCACGCACGCCGGCGTGGCCGGCCAGCGTGGTGGAGATGGTCAGGGCGTGCGTGACGCCCGCCGCGGCCATGCGGTCGAGCACGCCGGGCAGGTCGCCGCGAAGCTCGGGGAAATCGAGGTGGCAGTGCGAGTCGACGAGCATGGCGCGCATTCTACCGGCCGCGGGCCGGCGGCGCGCCGCGGCGCCTTCAGAGCGTGTGCGTCGGGCGGGAAGACTGCAGCGCGCCGGCGAGCAGGCCCTCGACGCGGCGCCGAAGCTCGCGGCACGCCTCGGTGTCCGGCAGCTGCACGCCGAATCCCTGGGGCCGGTTGGACGCGGCGTGCGCCGGGTTCACCCAGGCCACGTGGCCCTGGATGGGGATCTTCACCGTGTCGTCCAGCAACGACAGCAGGACGAGGACCTCCTCGCCGAGGC
>JAKOWJ010000345.1 GCA_029781595.1 Pseudomonadota bacterium
CCTGCAGAACGCGATCGTGCTGGACGAGGTGCGCGTGCTGAACAGCGAGGGGCTGCGCTACGACAACGAGTTCGTGCGCCACAAGGTCCTCGACGCGATCGGCGACCTCTACCTGCTCGGCCACCCGCTGATCGGCCAGTACACGGCGCACAAGTCCGGCCACGCCCTCAACAACGCGCTCGCCCGCGCGCTGCTCGCCCGGCCCGATGCCGCCCGCCTCGTCACGTTCGACGCCGCCGACGAGGTGCCGAGCGCGTTCTACGACTGGCGGGCCGCGACGGCCTGACGGTCCGGTCGCGCCGCCCGCTGCCCCGCCTCCCGGCGCGGCGGACCGGCCCTCCGGACGGCCAGGACCCGTCCCTCCGGCCACGACGGTTCCGCTCCGATGGTCCTCGTCCGGCTGCTCGTGGTGCTCGGCCTCGCGGCGATCCTCGTCGCGCTCCTGCTGTTCCTGTTCACGCGCGACCGCCGCTACCTCCGCTTCATCGTGCAGGTCGTGAAGCTGCTCCTGGCCGCGCTCGCGGGCGTGCTGATCTTCTTCGCGGTCGAGCGCGTGCTCGTGATGCTCTAGGGCCTGTCAGCGCCGCCGGGGCACTCGGGCCGGCGCCACGCGCCTCCGGGTCACCGGGCCGACCGCCTGAGCCAACCGGACACCGCCGCCTTGAGCGGGCCCTCCGGCAAGGTGCCGGCGAGGGACTCCAGCGCGGTCCTTTGGGTCTTATCCCATTGACGGGGAAGGATTTTTCGTTCTTCCCGCCGGGCGGCCACCGGTTGCACTCGGACCCGAACTTCCCTAAACTCGATGCCCTCGCGTCCCAGGGCGGCGCGGACGGCGGGCAGGCGCTGGCGCAAGGCGGCGGCGATCGCGCCGGTCGTGGCCACCAGTTCGAGCCGGTCGGGCTCGGGCAGGCGGGCGGCGACGTGGGCCGCCAGCGGACGCGGCAAGGCGCTCCGGACCGACCGCTCCACCCGCGCTTCGTCGCGGCAGCGGCGGCTCAAGGCGGCGAGCAGGGGATCGTCCGCGAGCACGCGGGCGAGCGGCCTGCCCGGCAGTGGGCGGTTTCCCGGCATCCGGGCGATGGCGTCGAAGGAGCGTGTCGAGTTGGACATCATACTGGTCAGCGGTGCGAGCGCGCGA
>JAKOWJ010000348.1 GCA_029781595.1 Pseudomonadota bacterium
GTCGACGTGCGCCTGAAGCGCGTGGACCTGGTGCCGGAGATCTCCTCGGACGTCTACCGCCGCATGGAGTCGGAAAGGAAGCGCGTGGCCAACGAGCTGCGCTCCACGGGCTCCGCCGAGGGCGAGAAGATCAAGGCCGACGCCGACCGCCAGAAGCAGGTGATCGTGGCCGAGGCCTACCGCGACGCCCAGCGCATCAAGGGCGAGGGCGACGCCCAGGCCACGCGCATCTACGCCGAGGCCTACGGCCGCAATCCGGAGTTCTACAGCTTCTACCGCAGCCTCGAGGCCTACCGGGCGAGCCTGCGCAACAAGGGCGACGTGCTGCTCCTGGAGCCGAACTCGGAATTCTTCAAGTACATGAAGAACCCGGGCCGCGGAAAGTAGGCGCGGCGCGCGGTGGCAGACGTCCTGTTCGCGGGTTTCGCGCTCATGCTGGTGATCGAGGGGGTGCTGCCTTTCGTCGCGCCCCGCCTCTGGCGGGAGACCTTCCGCACGCTCACCGAGATGCGCGACGGGCAGATCCGGTTCGCCGGGCTCGTCTCGATGCTCGCGGGCCTCGCCCTCCTGGCGCTCGCCGCATGAGGCGCTGGCTCCTTCCCGAGCACATCGAGGACATCCTGCCGGGCGAGGCTCGCACGGTGGAGAGGCTGCGCCGCGCCATCCTCGACCTCTTCGCCGCCCACGGCTACGAGCTGGTGCAGCCGCCGCTGCTCGAGTACACGGAGTCGCTGCTCTCGGGCACCGGGCGGGACCTCGACCTCGCCACGTTCCGGCTCGCGGACAGGCTCTCCGGGCGCCAGCTCGGCGTGCGCGCCGACCACACGCCGCAGGTCGCGCGCATCGACGCGCACCTGCTCAACCGCCAGGGGGTGGCGCGCCTCGCGTACTGCGGCAGCGTCCTGCACACGCTGCCCGCGGGCATGACCACCACGCGCGAGCCCATCCAGATCGGCGCCGAGCTCTACGGGCACGCCGGCCTCGAGGCGGACCTCGAGGTCCTTCGCCTCATGGCGCGCGCGCTCGCGGCCGCGGGCGTGGGCGGCCTGCACCTGGACATCGGCCACCCGCGCATCTACCGCGCGCTCCTGGCCGGCGCGAACCTCGCGCCCGACGAGGCGGAGGCGCTCTTCCACGCCGTGCAGCAGAAGGACGCGCCGACCGCGCTCGCGATGCACGACCTGCTGGGCGAGCCGCGCGCGGAGGCGGTGGCCGCCCTCACGCGCCTGAACGGCGGCGAGGCGGTGCTGGCCGAGGCCCGGCGCGCGCTGCCGCGCAACCCCGAGATCACCGACGCGCTCGACGAGCTGCAGCGCCTGGGGCGCGACATCGCCGCTCCGGGCCTCGAGGTGAGCTTCGACCTCGCGGAGCTCGGCGGCTTCAACTACGAGAGCGGCGTGGTGTTCGCCGCCTTCTCGGCGGCCTCGCCGGACGCGCTGGCGCGCGGCGGGCGCTACGACGAGGTGGGCCGCTCCTTCGGCCGGGCGCGTCCCGCGACCGGCTTCACGATGGACCTGCGGCGCCTGGCGGCGATCGCGGGGCCGACGCCGCGCCCGGCGGCGATCCTCGCTCCCTGCGCGGCCGACGGCGCGCTCGAGGCGGCGGTCGCGCGGCTGCGCGAGGCGGGCGAAACGGTGGTCGCGGACCTGCCCGGCCACGAGGGCGCGCGCGCCGAGCTGGCCTGCGACCGCATGCTGCAATCCGTGGACGGCCGGTGGACGGTCGTCCCGATGAAAGGCGAATGACGATGGCGAAGAACGTGGTGGTGATCGGCACGCAGTGGGGCGACGAGGGCAAGGGCAAGATCGTCGACTGGCTCACGGACCATTGCGCGGCCGTGGTGCGCTTCCAGGGCGGCCACAACGCGGGCCACACGCTGGTGATCGACGGCCGGAAGACGATCGTCCGCCTCATCCCTTCCGGGATCATGCACCCGGGCGTCACCTGCTTCGTGGGCAACGGCGTGGTGGTCTCGCCCGAGGCCATCATGAAGGAGATCGGCGAGCTCGAGGCCGCGGGCCTGGACGTGCGCGCTCGCCTTCGCATCTCCGAGGCCTGCCCGCTCATCCTGCCGCACCACGTGGCGCTCGACGCCGCGCGCGAGCGCGCCAAGGGCGAGGCCAAGATCGGCACCACGGGCCGCGGCATCGGCCCGGCCTACGAGGACAAGGTGGCGCGCCGCGCCATCCGGCTGCAGGACCTCTACGCGCGCGAGCGCTTCGCGGCCAAGCTGGGCGAGGTGCTCGACTACCACAACTTCGTGCTCAAGCACTACTTCAAGGCCGAGGTGGTGGACTTCCAGAAGACGCTGGACGACACGCTCGCCCTCGGCGAGAAGCTCCAGCCCATGGCGGCGGACGTCTCCGGCGAGATCAACGCGATGATCCGCGAGGGCAAGTCCATCCTCTTCGAGGGCGCGCAGGCCGCGCTCCTGGACATCGACCACGGCACCTACCCGTTCGTGACCTCCTCCAACTGCGTGGCGGGGCAGGCCTCGGCGGGCGCCGGCGTCGGCCCGCAGCAGCTGCACTACGTGCTGGGCGTGGCCAAGGCCTACGCCACGCGGGTGGGCGGCGGGCCCTTCCCGACCGAGCTCGAGGACGAGGTGGGCGAGCACCTGCGCGTGCGCGGCAACGAGTACGGCTCGGTCACCGGCCGGCCGCGGCGCTGCGGCTGGTTCGACGCCGCCGCACTCAAGCGCGCGGTTCAGCTCAACGGGCTCACGGGCCTTTGCATCACCAAGCTCGACGTGCTCGACGGCCTGGACACGGTGCGCCTGGCCGTGGGGTACAAGGTGCGTGGCGAGGTGCGCGACATCCTGCCCGTGGGAGCGGAGGCGCTCGCCATCTGCGAGCCCGTGTACGAGGACTTCCCGGGGTGGAAGGAGAGCACGGTGGGCGTGAAGTCGTTCGACGCCCTGCCGGCCAACGCCCGCCACTACCTCAAGCGCCTGGAAACCCTCGCCGGCGCGCCCGTCGTGCTCATCTCGACCGGGCCGGACCGCGAGGCGACCATCGTCCTGCAGCACCCGTTCGCCTGAGGCGCGCCCCGGGGCCGGGGCGCGCCGCCCCGAAAGAAAAGGGGCCGGGTGCGAACCCGGCCCCATAATGCTGGTGCCCAGAAGAGGACTCGAACCTCCACGGTGTTACCCGCCAGTACCTGAAACTGGTGCGTCTACCAATTCCGCCATCTGGGCCTCGAGCCGACCCTCCGGTCAGCCGAGCCCGCAATTTTAGAAGGATGAACCCTTTTTGTCCAGCAAAACCAAGAGCCTGCGGCACGCCGACCCCCACCGGGACCGCGAAGCCGCCAAGTACGAGAACCCCCTTCCCAGCCGCGAGATGATGCTCGAGGTGCTGGAGCGCGAGGGCGTGCCCCTGTCGGAGGACCGCCTCGCCTCGCTCCTGGCCATCGAGGACCACGAGCGCGAGGCCTTCGGCCGGCGCCTGGCGGCCATGGAGCGCGAGGGCCAGGTGATGAGGAACCGCCGCGGCGCGATCCTCGTGGCCGACAAGGCCGGCCTCGTGAAGGGCCGCGTCATCGGCCACCCCGACGGCTACGGCTTCCTCAAGCCCGAGGCCGGCTCCGAGGACCTCTTCCTGGCCGCCAAGCAGATGCACAAGGCGCTGCACGGCGACGTGGTGCTCGCGCGCGTGACGGGCCTGGACCGGCGGGGCCGCCGCGAGGGCTCCATCGTCGAGGTGCTCGAGCGCGCGCACGCGAAGGTGGTCGGCCGCCTCTTCGTCGAGCAGGGCGTGATGTTCATCGTCGCCGAGGACCGGCGCATCGCCCAGGACTTCCTGGTGCCCCCCGACGGCGCCCGCGGCGCGAAGAGCGGCCAGGTGGTCGTGGCCGAGATCGTGCAGCAACCCTCGCCCGCCGCCGAGCCCATCGCGCGCGTGCTCGAGGTGCTCGGCAACTACGCCGACCCCGGCATGGAGATCGAGATCGCGCTGCGCAAGCACGACCTGCCGCACGAGTTCTCCGGCGAGGCCGAGGCGCAGGCCGCGCGCCTGGGCGACAAGGTGCTCGCGAAGGACCGCAAGGACAGGGAGGACCTGCGCGAGCTCGCGTTCGTCACCATCGACGGCGAGACGGCGAAGGACTTTGACGATGCGGTGTTCTGCCGGCCGCTCCCCAAGGGCCGCGGCTGGACGCTGTGGGTCGCCATCGCCGACGTGAGCCACTACGTGAGGCCGGGCGACGCCCTGGACCGCGAGGCGCGCGAACGCGGCAACTCCGTCTACTTCCCGCGCCGCGTGATCCCGATGCTGCCCGAGGCGCTCTCCAACGAGCTGTGCTCGCTCAAGCCGGAGGTCGACCGGCTGGTGATGGCCTGCGAGATGGAGGTCTCGACCTCCGGCACCGTGCGCCACTACCGGTTCTTCCCGGCGGTGATCCACTCGCACGCGCGCCTGACCTACACGCGCGTGGCGGCGGTGCTGGCCGGGCGCGAGGCCGAGCCGCCCGTGGCGGCGGCGCTGGTGCCGGGGCTGCGCCACCTGCACGACGCCTTCCGGGCCCTGCTGGGCGCGCGGGCCAAGCGCGGCGCCATCGACTTCGAGTCGGTGGAGACGCAGATGGTCTTCGATGCCCACGGCAAGATCGAGCGCATCGTGCG
>JAKOWJ010000354.1 GCA_029781595.1 Pseudomonadota bacterium
CACGCTGCCGAGGGCCGCCTCCACGAACACGTGCTCGCGGCGGCCGTCCTCGAGGATGGCGGTGACGTCCGCGGACTCCTCGCGGACGGCGGTATCGACGGTGGCGACGACCTTGCGGCGCAGCTCGATCATGTCAGGCCTCGTGACGATCGCATCGGAGAACTCCTCCTCGCCCGCGCGCCCGAACGTGAGGCCCGCGGCGAACCCGTGGTAAATGCTGTACTTGCCCTCCAGCCCGTCGCGCGGCTCCTTCTTGCCCGTGAGCACCAGGGCCAGGGGGTTCACGCGCAATTCGACACGCTCGACGTCCGCGGGGTTCACGCCACGCTCGCGCAGCTGCGCGGCCGCGTCGATGGCAGGGTGGACGACGACGCCGCAGGCGTAGGGCTTGTAGGCGTTGGCCGAAATCTCGAAACGGCTGCCCAGCGCGTCCACGGCCTCCCGCCAGTCGCACTTGGTGGAGACGACCCGGGCGTAGCCGAGTGGCGCCTCGATGGCCCGCGGGCTGGCGGTGAAGCCGTGCCTGGCCAGCAGGGCGGCGGTGAGGCCGGCGCGGGCCGCCCCGCCCGGGTGGAAGGCCTTGGTCATGGTGCCGAACTGCTCTCGCATGCCTACGGGCTGGGTAGCGGCGATGCCCAGGGCCATGGCCGTGCGCTCCTCGTCCAGGCCCAGCAGGCGCGCGCAGCCGGCCGCCGCGCCCAGCGTGCCGGTGGAACCGGTGATGTGCCAGCCGCGCTCGTAGTGCTCGGGATACATGACGTTGCCCAGGCGGCAGGAGACGTCGATGCCCAGGACCAGCGCATCGATGAGCGCGCGGCCGCTCGCCCCGGTGCCCTCGGCCAGCGCCAGCAGCGCCGAAGCCACGGGGCCGGCCGGGTGGATGATGGTGCGAAGGTGCGTGTCGTCGAAGTCGAGCACGTGCGAGCTGATGCCGTTCACCAGGGCCGCGCCCGCCATGTCGAGGCGCTCGCGGCGCCCGAGGATGCAGGCCTGCGGCGCGGGCTCGAGCATGGCCAGGCCTGCCAGGGCGGCACTGGCGGCCTCGTGGCCCGAGGCCCCCACCGCGCAGCCGGCCCAGTTGAGGAAGGTGCGGTGCGCCTCGTGGTCCACCGCCTCGCTCCAGCTCCGCGAGGGGTGCGTCGCGACGAAGCGCGCGAGGATCCGGGTGACGGGCGGCGTGTCGGGGTCGGCGACCACCGGGGTGCTAGGGGCCAAGATCGGGGCTCCGGGGAAACATGGCGACGGAGCATATCGCATACGATACGGCCGGTAAGAGCCGACCCCGACCGGCGGCGGCGATTCCCGCGCCGGCCCGGACTTATAATGGCCTGGCACCCCAAAAAGACCATCGAGAACCGCCGCCCGCCCCCCGGGCGGGCCCCGCCGAGGAGACCCCCCAATGGCTGCCAACCTCCAGGCCGTCGCCCAGACCGTTCCCACCGTGAAGCTGCTCATCGACGGCCAGTTCGTCGAGTCGAAGACGGCCGAATGGCGCGACGTCATCAACCCCGCCACCCAGCAGGTGCTGGCGCGCGTGCCCTTCGCCACCGCCGACGAGCTGGACCGCGCCGTGCGCAGCGCCGCGGCCGCCTACGCCTCGTGGCGCAACACCTCCGTGGGCGTGCGCATGCGCGTGATGCTCAAGCTCCAGGAGCTCGTCCGCCGCGACATGAAGAAGCTCGCCGCGTGCCTCACCGCGGAGCAGGGCAAGACCCTCGCCGACGCCGAGGGCGACGTCTTCCGCGGCCTGGAGGTCGTGGAGCACGCCTGCTCCGTGGGCTCCGTGCAGATGGGCGAGCACCTCGAGCAGGTGGCCGGCGGCGTGGACGTCTACGCCATCCGCCAGCCCATCGGCGTGTGCGCCGGCATCACGCCCTTCAACTTCCCCGCGATGATCCCGCTGTGGATGTTCCCGATGGCGGTGGTGTGCGGCAACACCTTCGTCCTCAAGCCCAGCGAGCAGGACCCGATGACCTCCATGCTGCTGGGCGAGCTGGCGCTGGAGGCGGGGCTGCCGCCCGGCGTGCTCAACATCGTGCACGGCGGCAAGCTCGCGGTGGACACGCTCTGCACGCACGAGAAGGTGCAGGCCGTCTCGTTCGTGGGCTCCACGCCCGTGGGCCACCACGTCTACAACCTCGCCTCCACGCACGGCAAGCGCGCGCAGTGCATGATGGGCGCCAAGAACCACGCGGTGGTGATGCCCGATGCCGCGAAGGACCCGTCGCTCAACGCCCTGGTGGGCGCGGGCTTCGGCGCCGCGGGCCAGCGCTGCATGGCCATCAGCGTGGGCGTGCTGGTCGGCAAGGCCAGCGAGTGGATCCCCGACATCGTCGCCAAGGCGAAGTCCCTCAAGGTCTCCGCGGGCACGGAGCCCGGCGCGGACCTCGGCCCGCTCATCTCGAAGGCGGCGCACGCGCGCGTGACCTCGCTCATCGAGGCGGGCGTGAAGGAAGGCGCGAAGCTCGAGCTGGACGGGCGCGGCATCAAGGTGCCCGGCTACCCGGACGGAAACTTCGTCGGGCCCACGGTGTTCTCGGGCGTGAAGCCCGGGATGAAGATCTACGACGAGGAGATCTTCGGCCCCGTGCTGTGCCTCGCTTCCGTGGACACGCTCGACGAGGCCATCGCCTTCGTCAACGCCAACCCCTTCGGCAACGGCACGGGCATCTTCACGCAGTCGGGCGCGGCGGCGCGCAAGTTCCAGCACGAGATCGACGCGGGCCAGGTGGGCATCAACGTGCCCATCCCGGTGCCCGTGCCCTACTTCAGCTTCACCGGCTCGCGCGGCTCCAAGCTCGGCGACCTGGGTCCCTACGGCAAGCAGGCGGTGCAGTTCTACACGCAGGTGAAGACGGTCACCGCGCGCTGGTTCGACGACGCGGCCACCACCGGCGGGGTCAACACCACCATCAGCCTGAAGTAGCCGGCCATGAAGGTCGCCTTCGTCGGCGTGGGCCACATGGGCGGGCCCATGTGCGCCAACGTGCTCAAGGCCGGTCACGCGGTGAAGGCGTGGGACGTGGCCGGCGCGAGCCTGGACGCGGCCGTCGCGAAGGGCGCTTCGCGCGCCACCTCCGTGGCCGACTGCGTGGCGGGTGCCGAGGCGGTGGTGACCATGCTCCCCTCCTCCCCGCACGTGCGATCGGTCTACCTGGGTGAGAACGGCGTGCTCTCGGCGGCGAGCGCCGGCACGCTGCTGGTCGACAGCTCCACCATCGACCCGCTCACGGCCCGCGAGGTGGCCTTCGACGCACTGGCCCGAGGCCTGCCGATGGTGGACGCGCCGGTGAGCGGCGGCACCGCCGGCGCCGTGGCCGGCACCCTCACCTTCATGGTGGGCGGCGCGCCGCGCGACTTCGAGCGGGCCAGGCCCCTGCTCGAGGCGATGGGCCGCAACATCGTGCACTGCGGCGCGAGCGGCAACGGGCAGGTGGCCAAGATCTGCAACAACCTGCTGCTCGCCGTCTCCATGATCGGCACGAGCGAGGCCATGGCCCTGGCCGCCTCGCTCGGCATGGACCCGAAGGTCTTCGCCGGCATCGTCAACACCTCCAGCGGCCGCTGCTGGAGCTCCGACACCTGCAACCCCTGGCCCGGCGTGATGGACGGCGTGCCCGCCTCGCGCGGCTACGCGGGCGGGTTCGGCGCCGACCTCATGCTGAAGGACCTGGGCCTCGCCACCGAGGCGGCCCGCGCGGCGAAGGTGCCGGTGCTGCTGGGCGCCCTGGCGCAGCAGCTCTACCAGAAGCACTCGGCCGACGGCCACGGCGGCCAGGATTTCTCCAGCGTCATCCTCCAATACCTGCGCGAACCCGACGAAAAATGATCTCCCACCGCCGCGAAGGCCACACCGCCGTCCTCACCATCGACAACCCGCCGGCCAACACCTGGACGTCGGAGGACCTGCGCGCCCTGGAAAGCCTGGTGCACGAGCTGGAGGCCGACCGCGGCGTCTACGCGGCCGTCATCACCGGCGCGGGCGAGAAGTTCTTCAGCGCGGGCGCGGACCTGAAGAAGTTCGCCACCGACAAGGTGCACGCGCGCCACTTCATCGCCTGCTTCGGCGCGGCCTTCGAGGCGCTGATGAACGCGCGCTTCGTCACCATCGCCGCCGTCAACGGCTACGCGATGGGCGGGGGCCTGGAGTGCTGCCTCGCCTGCGACCTGCGCATCGCCGAGGCGCACGCGCAGATGGCGCTGCCCGAGCCCTCGGTGGGACTGCTGCCGGGCGGCTGCGGCACGCAGAACCTGCCCGCCCTCGTGGGCGAGGGCTGGGCCAAGCGCATGATCCTCACCAACGAGCGGGTGGACGCGGCCACGGCCCTGCGCATCGGCCTGGTGGAGGAAGTGGCCGAGAAGGGCCAGGGGCTCGAGAAGGCCCTGGCGCTGGCCGCCCGCGTGGCCACCCTCTCGCCGCGCGCCGTCGCCTACTGCAAGAGCCTCATCCACAACGGGCGCGAGGCCGTGCCGCGCCGCGCCGGTCTCGCGCTCGAGCGCGAGCGCTTCATGGACCTCTTCGACCACGCCGACCAGCTCGAGGGCGTGAACGCCTTCCTGGAGAAGCGCGCGCCCGCATGGAAGAACGACTGATCGCGGGGGTGGCCCCGGTGCCCGTCGAGGGAGCCGGCGGCGACATCCTCGCGGAAGTGGCCGAGGGCGTGGCCACCGTCACGCTCAACCGCCCGCGGGCGCTCAACGCGCTCTCGCTCGCCATGCTGGAGACGCTGGACCTCTGGCTGGACACCTGGGAGAACGACCCGCGCGTGCGCATCGTGGTGCTGCGCGGCGCCGGCGGCAAGGCCTTCTGCGCCGGCGGCGACCTGCGCCAGCTTCGCGAGATGTTCCTGCGCCGCACGGGCGAGCACGAGCGCTTCTTCGAGGTCGAGTACTCGGTGGATTTCCGCATCCACGCCTACCCGAAGCCCGTGGTGGCCATCATGGACGGCATCGTCATGGGCGGCGGCATGGGCCTCGCGCAGGGCGCGGCGCTGCGCATCGGCGGGCCGCGCACCGCGGTGGCGATGCCGGAGACGCGCATCGGCTTCTTCCCGGACGTGGGCGCGACGTACTTCCTGCAGCGCGCGCCCCTCACGGTCGCGCTCTACCTCGGCCTCACGGGCGAGACCGTCGGCGCGGCCGGCGCGCTCTACGCGGGCCTGCTGGACGCCTGCTTCACGCCCGCGTGCATCGCCGCGCTGCCGGGGCGCCTCGCCATCGCCGCCAGCGCCGCCGACCCGCGCGCCGCGCTGGAGGACCTGGCGGTCCGCGGCGCCGTCCCGCAGGGCCCGGGGGCGCTGGCCGCCCTGCGCCCGGCGATCGACCGCCACTTCGGGCAGGAAAGCGTGGCGCAGATCGTCGCTTCCCTCTCGGCCGAGGACGACCCCCGCTTCCAGCCCTGGGCCGCCAAGACCCTCGCGCTCCTGGCCACCCGCTCGCCCACGCTGCTGCGCGTGGCCTTCGAGCAGCTGCGGCGCGGGCGCGGCCTGCCCCTGGCGGACTGCTTCCGGCTGGAGCTGGGCCTCATCCACGGCTGCTTCGCGCAGGGCGATTTCCTGGAGGGCATCCGCGCCTTGATCGTGGACAAGGACAACACCCCCCGCTGGCGGCCACCTTCGCTCCCCGAGGTGGACGATGCCGCCGTCGAGGCCTTCTTCGCGGCGCGCTGGACGCCCGCCACCCACCCGCTTCGCCATCTCAGGAACCCCCAAGGAGGAAGAACTTGAAACTCGTGACCTTCTCGCCCGCCGCCGGCGGCACGCCCCGTCCCGGCCTGGTGCTCGACGGCGGCCGCGTCGTCGACATCCCGGCCCACGCCGCCCCCGTGGCCGGCGTCGACTTCTCCACGATGCTGGGCATCATCCGCGGCGGCGAGGCCGCGCGCGCCGCGCTCGATGCGCTGGCGGCCAAGGCGCCGTCCTCCGTGGCGATGGCGGACGTGAAGCTGCACGCGCCCATCCCGCGGCCGGCCAAGAACGTCTTCTGCGTGGGCTGGAACTACCTGGAGCACTTCGAGGAGGGCGCCAAGAAGCTGCAGGACAACCGCGAGCTGCCGCAGTGGCCGGTGTTCTTCAGCAAGGCGCCCACCGCCGTGACCGGGCCGTTCGACACCATCCCCTTCGACGCCACGATCTCCACCACGCTCGACTGGGAGGTGGAGCTGGGCGTGGTGATCGGCCCCGGCGGCAAGAACATCAAGGCCGAGGACGCCATGAAGCACGTCTGGGGCTACACGGTGATCAACGACGTGTCCTGGCGCGACATCCAGCGCCGCCACGGCGGCCAGTGGCACAAGGGCAAGAGCCTGGACGGCACCTGCCCCATGGGCCCCGTCCTGGTGACGGCCGACAGCCTGGACCACGCGAACCTGCGCGTGAGCTGCCGCGTCAACGGCGTGACCAAGCAGGAGTCCAACACGAAGTTCCTTTATTTCAAGGTGCCGCGCCTCATCCAGGACCTGTCCATGGGCATGACCCTGGAAGCCGGCGACGTCATCTCCACCGGCACCCCCGAGGGCGTGGGCTTCGCGCGCAACCCTCCCGAGTTCATGAAGCCCGGCGACCTCATGGAGACCGAGATCGAGGGCATCGGGGTGATGCGCAATCCCATCGGGGGTTGACGCCCCACGGCCGAAGACGGCCAAATACGGCCGTCTTCCCCCTGGATTCCGCCATGCCGAGCAAGATTCCGCCCGGGTCCGCCGTGATCGGGCGCATGGGCATCTACCGCAGGCTGGTCGCCATCCCGGCGCTGCGCAAGAGCTACGCCCGCAAGTTCGCGGCGGCGGCCTTCGTGAGCGCCCAGACGCCGCTGGCGGTCTTCATCGTCTACCTGCTCGTGGCCCGGGCCGACTGGGCCGAGATGTATCCCCTGCTCGCGGCGCTCCTTCTCGCTTCCGTGGCCGGCTTCCTGGGCACGCTGTGGCTGCTGCGGGAGATCCTGGTGCCGATCGACCTCACCGCCGAGGCGCTGCGCGAGTACCTGGAGACGCGCAAGGTGCCGGACCTGCCGGTGAGCTTTCCCGACCAGGCCGGGCGCCTCATGGAGGGGACGCAATACACCCTCGCCCAGCTCAACGAGACCATCAACCGGCTCGAGCGAGTGTCGGATTCCGACGACCTCACCGGCATCTACAACCGCCGCGCCGGCGAAAAGCGCCTGTCGGAGGAGATCGCCCGCGCCGAGCGCGACCTCGAGTCCTTCCAGGTCGCGGTCTTCGACCTGAACGGCTTCCGCGCGGTGAACGAGGCCCACGGCCACAGTGCGGGCGATGCCTGCATCTCCCACGTCGCGGCCCTGCTGCAGCTCAACGTGCGCCGCGGCGACTGGGTCGCGCGCTGGGGCGCCGACGAGTTCATCGTGGGCCTGCACCGCAACCGGGCGCTCAAGCAGGTGATGGAGCGCATCGTGAAGGCCATCGACGCGAGCCCCTGCGAGATCGCGCCCGGCCAGGAGCTGGTACTCTCCGTGAGCGCCGGCGTGGCCGAGTACCGGTTCGGCGCGGGCCAGGCGGGCGTGCTGGGCGACACCGACCGCGCCATCGCCGAGGCCAAGAAGCGCTCGCGCGAGCGCGGCGGCTCGCACGTGTGCTACTTCCAGGAAGTGACGACCGGCACGCGCCTGCCGGAGCAGGCCGTCGCGGCCTGAGGGCCGCGCCCTACCCCTTCATCCCGAACTGCGCCAGCGCGTCGCGCGCCATTGCCTTGGCCTGCGCGGCCATCTGCGCATCGCCCGTCTGCGCCGCCTGCTGGGCGATGGCGGCGATGAAGCCGCCCACCACCACGAAGGTGTCGTAGGCGCGCGTGCGCTTGTCCGCCGGCAGCGAGCGGAATGCCGGCAGTTCGCCCAGCACGTCGTTCAGGCCGCGCATCAGGGCCTCGCTCTGGTCGTCGGGGATCTCCACGCCGCGCGCCACCTGCAGGCTCACGCCGAGCAGCACGGCCATGCCCGCGGCGACGTTGTTGGGGCGGAAGCCGGGAGTGGCCTCGATGGCGCGCTGGATGTCGCGGCCGGCCTTCACGAGGTCCTGGCGGTCCTTCGGGGTCGTGGCGCCCGCGGCCAGCTGCTCCGGCACGTCGCGGCGCCCGGCGGGCACGAAGTCCGTCGCGGTGATGGGCAGCCGGTACGCGGCCTTCGCCGGCGCGGCCGGTGCAGGCGGCGCAGCCCGACCCGCGGCCTGCTGTTGCCGGCGCATGTTCTGCTCCAGAGACAGGCGCATCGCGTTCCAGCCGGCCTGCTGGATCATCTGCGACATGAGGAAGTCGGCGTTGGCGGCGTACATGTTGCCGAACTGGCGGCCCGTCATCGTGTTCAGGTACTGCGCGGTCGCGGGCACGGCGGCCAGCGCCAGCGCGCAGGTCGCGGCCGCGAGCGCCATCCGGCGGATGCGTTTCATGTTGCGTCTCCTGGTTCCGGCCGGCGGGCCGGGTTCACGGTCTACAACGGCATCGGCGGGCGGGAGCGGCCACCGCTAGCCCAGCACCAGCACGGCCACGCCCAGGATCGCGAAGAGCGCCGCGGCCACCCGGTGCACGGCCTCCACCGGCAGGCGGCGGGCCAGCGCCTCCCCGAAGAAGGCGACCGGCGCGTTGGCGAGGAGCATGCCCACCGTTGTGCCCGCCACCACCGCCAGGAGCGAGGGGAACCGCGCGGCCAGGGCCACCGTGGCCACCTGCGTCTTGTCGCCCATCTCCACGAGGAAGAAGACGACCGTCGTGGTGAGGAAGACCCCGCCCACGCGCTTCGTGGCGGCGTCGCCCTCGTCCAGCTTGTCGGGCACGAGCATCCAGGCGGCCATGGCCAGGAAGGACACACCGAGGATCCAGCGCATGAGGTCGGGCCCCACGACCCGCATGAGCCAGGCGCCCAGGGCCCCGGCGAGGGCGTGGTTGGCGAGCGTCGCCACGAAGATGCCGGCCACGATGGGCCAGGGACGGCGCCAGCGCGCGGCGAGCACCAGGGTGAGGAGCTGCGTCTTGTCGCCCACTTCCGCGAGGGCGACGATGCCGGTCGAGACGAGAAAGGCTTCCATGGAGGTTCCGGGGCCGGGGGCGGGTCACCGAATGACCGCGCGCCCTCTCCCCGGCCGGGTGGAGGATGCGCAGCCATTGGTCTCGCCGGACTTCCCGTCGCCCGCGCCATGGCCCGGACGGGCCAAGTGTGTTGACGCGGCGCCCCGCCGGCACGTGGCCGGCGGTCGGCTACTCCCCAAGAGCAGGCGGCATTCTACCCGAACGCCGCCGTCGGTCGCTCAGAGCAGCGCTTCGTCCGCGGCGCGCACGATCGCCCCGCCCGTGCAGACGGTCTCGGCGAGCGCGGCGGCCTGCGGCAGCAGGTGCTCGGCGTAGAAGGCCGCGGTGAGTCGCTTGCCCTCGAGGTACGCGGGATCGCCCTCGCCGGCCGCCAGCTGGCGCGCCGCGGCCCGCGCCGCGCGGGCCATCATCCAGCCGCCGGTCACGATGCCCGCGAGCTCGAGGTAGTAGACCGAGCCCGCGGCCACGGCGCCCGGGTCGTCGGCGTAAACCGTGACGATCCAGTCGGTGGCGCGATCCAGCGCGGCCAGCGCGGCGGCCAGCCGCACGCCCAGCGCGCGAAGGCCCGCGTCCTCCGAGGCGCGGCAGGCGGCGGCCTCCTCGTCCATGGCGGCGAGCAGCGCCTTCATCGTGGCGCCGGCCTCGCGGCCCACCTTGCGGCCCACCAGGTCGTTGGCCTGGATGCCGGTGGTGCCCTCGTAGATGGTGGAGATGCGCGCGTCGCGAAGGTGCTGCGCGGCGCCCGTCTCCTCGATGAAGCCCATGCCGCCGTGCACCTGCACGCCGAGGGAGGCCACCTCCACGGCCGTCTCCGTGGACCAGCCCTTCACCACGGGGATGAGCAGGTCCACCAGCGCCTGGCAGCGGCGGCGCTCGCTCTCCTCCGGGTGGCGGCGCGAGCGGTCGAGGTAGGCCGACACCTGGTACGCGAGGGCGCGCGTGGCTTCCGCGCAGGCCTTCATCGTGAGGAGCATGCGCTTCACGTCCGGGTGCTGGATGATGGGCGCCGTCCGTGCCGCGCCCGCCACGCCGATGGGCCGGCCCTGCAGGCGCTCGCGCGCCCAGTCGCGCGCGCGCTGGAAGGAGCGCTCGCAGAGCGACACGCCCTCCAGGCCCACGCCCAGGCGCGCCGCGTTCATCATGACGAACATGTACTCCAGGCCCCGGTTCGCCTCGCCCACGAGGTAGCCGGTGGCGTCCTCGTAGGCCATCACCGCGGTCGGGCTCGCGTGGATGCCCATCTTGTGCTCGATGGACACGCAGCGCACGCCGTTGCGCGCGCCGAGCGTGCCGTCGGCGTTCACCAGGAACTTGGGCACCACGAAGAGCGAGATGCCCTTCACGCCCTCGGGCGCGCCCTCGACCCGGCCGAGCACGGTGTGCACGATGTTCTCGGTGTAGTCCTGCTCGCCGTAGGTGATGAAGATCTTCTGGCCCGTGAGGCGGTAGCTGCCGTCCGCCTGCGGCACGGCCTTGGTGCGCACGAGCGAGAGGTCGCTGCCGGCCTGGGGCTCCGTGAGGTTCATGGTGCCCGTCCACTCGCCCGTCACCATCTTCGGCAGGAAGCGGTCCTGCAGCTCCTTGGAGGCGTTCTGGTGCAGGGCCTCGATGGCGCCGAGCGTGAGCATCGGGCAGAGCTTGAAGGCGACGTTGGCCGAGCCCCACATCTCCTCGACGGGCGTGGACAGCAGCGCCGGCAGCCCCTGCCCGCCGTACTCCACGGGCGCGAGGATGTTGCCCCAGCCGCCGTTCACGAACTGCCAGTAGGCGTCCCGGAATCCGGGGGCCGTGGTGACCTTGCCGTCCGAGTAGGTCGCGCCGGCCTTGTCGCCGCTCGCGTTCAGCGGCGAGAGGACCTCGCCCGCGAACTTCGCCGCCTCCTCGAGGATGGCGTCGACGACGTCCTCCGTGACCTCGTCCCACCCGGGCAGGGCGTTCACCTGGTCCAGGCCCACCACGTGCTTGAGCACGAAGCGCATGTCGTTCAGGGGGGCGGCGTATTCGGCCACGGAAGACCTCCTCGCGAAGCGTTCGGGGGGACGGCGCCTAGAGCTGCGCCGTGAGCTCGGGCACGTCCTGGAAGAGGTCGCCCACCAGCCCGTAGTCGGCCACCTGGAAGATGGGCGCCTCCGGGTCCTTGTTGATCGCCACGATCACCTTGCTGTCCTTCATGCCGGCCAGGTGCTGGATGGCGCCCGAGATGCCGACGGCGATGTAGAGCTCGGGCGCGACGATCTTGCCCGTCTGCCCCACCTGGCAGTCGTTGGGGACGAAGCCCGAGTCCACGGCGGCGCGCGAGGCGCCGATGGCCGCGCCCAGCTTGTCGGCCAGCGCCTCCACGAGCCTGAAGTTCTCGGCGCTGCCCAGGCCCCGGCCGCCGCTCACCACGCGGCGCGCGGCGACGAGTTCGGGGCGCGCGGATTTCGTGAGCTCCTGGCCCAGGAGCTTCGCCTTGCCCGTGTCCGGGCCCGCGGCGATCGCCTCGACCGGCGCGGCGCCCGTGGCGGCGGCCTCCTCGAAGCCGGTGGCGCGCACCGTGACGACCTTGACGGCATCCGGCGACTGCACGGTGGCGAACGCGTTGCCCGCGTAGATGGGCCGCACGAAGGTGTCGGGCGATTCCACCGCCACGATCTCGGAGACCTGCGCCACGTCCAGGAGGGCGGCCACGCGCGGCATGAAGCCCTTGCCGACGGCGCTGGCGGCGGCCACCACGTGCGAGTAGCCCTTGGCGAGGGGCGTCACGAGGGCGGCCAGGTTCTCGGGCAGCGCCCCGGCGTAGTGCGGCGCGTCGGCCACGAGGACCTTGGACACCCCGGCGAGCTTTGCGGCCTCGGCGGCGGCGCCCGCGCAGCCCTGCCCGGCCACGAGGACATGGACGTCGCCGCCCATCTTCGCGGCGGCGGTGACGGCGTTGCTCGTGCCCGGCTTGAGCCTGGCGTTGTCGTGTTCGGCGATGACGAGAGCGCTCATTCAGATCACCTTCGCTTCGGACTTGAGCTTCGCGACCAGTTCGGCCACGTCCTTGACCATCACGCCGCCCTTGCGCTTGGGCGGCTCGGCGACCTTGAGCGTCTTCAGGCGCGGGGCGACGTCCACGCCCAGGTCGGCGGGCTTGAGGGTGTCCAGCGGCTTCTTCTTGGCCTTCATGATGTTGGGCAGCGTCGCGTAGCGCGGCGTGTTCAGGCGCAGGTCCGCCGTGAGCACCGCGGGCAGCGCGACCTCCACCGTCTCCAGGCCGCCGTCGATCTCGCGCGTGACGGTGAGCTTGCCGCCGTCGGCCGCGATCTTCGAGGCGAAGGTGACCTGCGCCCAGTCCAGGAGCGCGGCGAGCATCTGGCCCACCTGGTTGGCGTCGTCGTCGATGGCCTGCTTGCCGGCCAGCACGAGCTGGGGCGACTCCTTCTGCACCACCGCCTTCAGGAGCTTGGCGACGGCCAGCGGCTGCAGCTCGGCGTCGGTCTCCACGAGGATGGCGCGGTCCGCGCCCATCGCGAGGGCCGTGCGCAGGGTCTCCTGGCAGGCCGCCGGGCCCGCGGAGACGGCCACGACCTCGGTCGCCTTGCCGGCCTCCTTGAGCTTGAGCGCCTCCTCGACCGCGATCTCGTCGAAGGGGTTCATGGACATCTTCACGTTGGCGAGGTCGACGCCCGTCTGGTCCGCCTTCACGCGGACCTTGACGTTGTAGTCGACGACGCGCTTGACCGGCACGAGGATCTTCATGGCGAGCGGATGGGGAAGTTGGAATTCAAACGAGCGTTTGAATTATAACCGAAGCCCGCGGCCGGCGTCGGTCGCCCGGGCGACATTCGCGGGGGCGCTACAGGCCGCGGGCGCGCTCGCGCAGGACGAACTTCTGGATCTTGCCGGTGGAGGTCTTGGGCAGCTCGCCGAACACCACCGTGCGCGGCACCTTGAAGTGCGCCAGGTGCTCGCGGCACCAGGCCACGATGGCCTCGGGCGCGACGGCCTGCGCCCCGGGCTTGAGGGTGACGAAGGCGCAGGGGGTCTCGCCCCACTTGTCGTCGGGCCGGGCGACCACGGCCGCCTCCATCACCTGCGGGTGGCGGTAGAGGCACTCCTCCACCTCCAGCGAGGAGATGTTCTCGCCCCCGGAGATGATGATGTCCTTCGAGCGGTCCTTCACCTCGATGTAGCCGTCGGGGTGCCAGACGGCGAGGTCCCCGGTGCGGTACCAGCCGCCCCGGAAGGCCGCGTCGGTCGCCTTCGGGTTCGCGAGGTAGCCCTTCATGATCGTGTTGCCGCGCAGCATCACCTCGCCGAGCGTGGCGCCGTCGCGCGGCACGGGCTCGCCGGAGCGCGGGTCGGCCACCTGGAGGTCCTCCATCGTCGGATAGCGCACGCCCTGCCTCGCCATCAGGCGGGCGCGCGACTCGAGGTCCAGGCCGGACCAGTCGTCCTGCCAGGCGCAGAGCGTGGCGGGCCCGTAGCTCTCGGTGAGCCCGTAGAGGTGCGTCACCCGGAAGCCCATGCGCTCCATGGCCTCGATGATGGCCGAGGGCGGCGCCGCGCCCCCGGTGGCCACCTCCACGGTGTGGCCGAAGCGCCGCTTCACCGACTCGGGCGCGTGCACCAGCAGGTTCAGGACGATGGGCGCGCCGCACAGGTGCGTCACGCGGTGGCGCTCGATGGCCGGGAAGATGAGCGCCGGGTCCACGCGCCGCAGGCACACGTGCGTGCCGCCGGCCGCCGTCACCGCCCAGGTGTACGTCCAGCCGTTGCAGTGGAACATGGGCAGCGTCCACAGGTACACGGAGTCGCGCGTGAGCCCGAACGAGAGCGCGTTGCCCAGCGCGTTGAGATAGGCGCCGCGGTGGTGGTAGACCACGCCCTTGGGGTCGCCCGTGGTGCCCGAGGTGTAGAGAAGGCCCAGCGAGTCCCACTCGTCCTGCGGCCCGGCCAGCTCGAAGGCCGGGTCGCCCTGCGCGAGGAAGGCCTCGTAGTCCACCTCCCCCACGGCCGGCCCGGGCGGCGCGAGGGGATCGTCGATGCCGACGACGAGCGGTCGCGCCGGCCCGATGGCCAGCGCCTCGGCCACCACCGGCGCGAACTCGCGGTCGGCCACCAGCACCCTGGCGCCGCCGTGCGCGAGGCAGAAGGCGATCGTGCGCGCGTCCAGGCGGTAGTTGAGCGCGTTGAGCACGGCGCCCATCCCCGGAACGGCGTAGTGCGCCTCCAGCATCGCCGGCACGTTGGGCGCGAGGATGGCCACGGTGTCGCCGCGTCCCACGCCGCACCGCGCGAGCGCCGAGGCCAGGCGCCGGCAGCGCGCCTCGAACTGCGCCCAGGTGAAGGCCGTCTCGCCGTGGCGCACGGCCACCCGGTCCGGCCACGTGCCGGCGGTGCGGCGCAGGAAGGAGACCGGCGAGAGCGGGACGTGGTTGGCCGCGTTGCGCGGCAGGTCGGGGGCGTGCGGGCCCGCCATGGCGCCGTTCAGCCGATGCGCCGGCGCCGCAGCCAGGCCTCGAGCTCGCCCATGATGCCGCGGCGGAAGGCGAGCACGCAGACCACGAAGATGGCGCCCTGCGTGATCGTGAACCACGAGCCCAGCTCGGCCAGGTAGTTCTCCATCGTGATGATGGCGAAGGCGCCCACCACGGGACCGAAGATGGTCCCCAGCCCGCCCACCAGCGTCATGAGCACGACCTCGCCCGACATGGACCAGTGCACGTCGGTGAGCGAGGCGAGCTGGAAGACGATGGCCTTGGTGGCCCCCGCCAGGCCCGCCAGGCCCGCGGAGAGCACGAAGGCCGCGAGCTTGTAGCGCTCCGTGCGGTAGCCCAGCGAGATGGCGCGCGGCTCGTTCTCGCGGATGGCCTTGAGCACCTGGCCGAAGGGCGAGTGGATGATGCGGTAGATGAGCAGGAACCCGGCCGTGAACGTGGCGAGCACGAAGTAGTACATCACGTACGGGCTGGAAAGGTCGAACAGCCCCAGCGCCTTGCCGCGCGGCACCGCCTGGATGCCGTCCTCGCCGTGGGTGAACGGCGCCTGCACCGCGAGGAAGAACACGAGCTGCGCCAGGGCCAGCGTGATCATGGCGAAGTAGATGCCCTGGCGGCGGATGGCCAGCAGCCCCGTGAGCACGCCCAGCACCGTGGAGGCCGCCGTGCCGGCGAGGATGGCGATCTCGGGCGGCAGGCCCCACTCCTTGGCCGCGTGCGCCGAGACGTAGCCCGCGGCCCCCAGGAACATGGCGTGGCCGAAGGACAGGAGCCCGCCGAAGCCGATGAGCAGGTTGAAGGCGCAGGCGAAGAGCGCGAAGCACAGCGCCTTCATCACGAAGACCGGGTAGACCACCATCGGCGCCACGAGGAAGAGCGCCATCATCACCACGAAGGCCCGCCGCTCGTAGCGGGCCTCGGCGACGGGGTCGTGGGAGGCGCGCGGCTTGTAGGCGTCGTCTGCCATGGCTAGCGGCTCCCGAAGAGGCCCTGCGGGCGGATGAGGAGCACGATGCCCATGATCACGAAGATCACGGTGTTGGTGGCCTCGGGGTAGAACACCTTCGTGAGGCCCTCGACGACGCCCAGGCCGAAGCCCGTGAGGATGGCGCCCATGATCGAGCCCATGCCGCCGATCACCACCACCGCGAACACGACGATGATGATGTCCGCGCCCATGAGCGGGTTCACCTGGTAGATGGGCGCGGCCATCACGCCCGCGAAGCCCGCGAGGGCCACGCCGAAGCCGTAGGTGAGCGTGATCATGCGCGGCACGTTCACGCCGAAGGCCTGCACCATGGCCGGGTTCTCGGTGGCGGCGCGAAGGTAGGCGCCCAGCTTGGTGCGCTCGATGACGAACCAGGTGGCCGTGCACACCAGGAGCGAGGCGACGATCACCCACGCGCGGTAGTTGGGCAGGAACATGAAGCCCAGGTTCTTCGCGCCGGCGAGCTGCGAGGGCATCGGGTACGGCAGGCCCGTCGAGCCGAACTCGTTGCGGAAGACGCCCTGGATCACCAGGGCCAGGCCGAAGGTGAGCAGCAGCCCGTAGAGGTGGTCGAGCTTGTACAGCCGCGAGAGCATGAGGCGCTCGACCACCACGCCCGTGGCGCCCACGGCGATGGGCGCGAGGGCGAGGGACCACCAGTAGTTCAGCCCCAGCTTGTTCAGCAGGAAGTACGCCGCGAAGGCGCCCATCATGTACTGGGCGCCGTGCGTGAAGTTGATGATGTTGAGCAGCCCGAAGATCACGGCGAGGCCCAGCGAGAGCATCGCGTAGAACGAGCCGTTGATCAGCCCGATGAGGAGCTGGCCGAACAGCACCTGCGTGGGTACGCCGAAGATCTCGCCCATGGTCCGTCGCTCGCCGCGGGGGGAAGGCGGGAGCGCGCCGCGGCGCGCCCCCGGTCACTGCCGCTGGGGATCCGCCCCGTTACTTCACGAGGGGACAGCCGCCGTCCGCCATCGGGCGGAAGGCCTGGTCCGCGGGAATGGTGGCCCGGATCTTGTAATAGTCGTAGGGGCCCTTCGATTCCGACGGCTTCTTCACCTCGACGAGGTAGGCCGGGTGCAGCTTGCGCCCGTCGGCCCGCACCGTGCCCTTGCCGAAGAGCGGGTCGTCCGTGGGCAGCTTCTTCATCTCGGCGATGACCTTCGTGCCGTCGTCGCTGTTGATCGCCTTGACGGCCTTCAGGTAGTGGATCACCGACGAGTACACGCCCGCCTGCACCATGGTCGGGTACTTGCCGCCGTTGGCCGCGGCGAAGCGCTTGGCCCAGGCGCGCGATGCGTCGTTCATGTCCCAGTACCAGCTGGTGGTGAAGATGAGGCCCTGGGCCGTGTTCAGGCCCAGCGCGTGCACGTCGGTGAGGAACACCAGCATGCCCGCGAGGTTCTGGCCGGCCTTCACGATGCCGAATTCGGCGGCCTGCTTGATGGCGTTGGTCGTGTCCGCGCCGGCGTTGGCCAGGCCGATGATCTGCGCCTTGGAGGCCTGGGCCTGCAGCAGGAACGAGGAGAAGTCCGCCGTCGGGAAGGGGTGGCGCACCGAGCCCACCACCTTGCCGCCGTTCTTCACCACCACCGCGGCGGTGTCGCGCTCGAGCGCGTGGCCGAACGCGTAGTCGGCCGTGAGGAAGAACCAGGTCTTGCCGCCCGTCTTCACGATGGCGCTGCCGGTGCCGTTGGCGAGCTCCCACGTGTCGTACGTCCAGTGGATGGTGTTGGGCGAGCACGCCTTGCCGGTGAGGTCCGAGGTGGCGGCGCCCGAGACGAGGAAGGCCTTGCCCTTCTCCTTGGTGATCTGGTTCACGGCGAGCGCCACGGACGAGGTGGGCACGTCGACGATCACGTCCACGCCCTCGGAGTCGTACCACTTGCGGGCGATGGCCGAGCCGACGTCCGGCTTGTTCTGGTGGTCCGCGGAGACCACCTCGACCTTCAGGCCCTTCAGGATGGCCTTGGAGTCCTCGATGGCCATCTTCGCGGCCAGGGTCGAGCCGGGGCCGGCCAGGTCGGCGTAGGTGCCCGACTGGTCGTTCAGGACGCCGATCTTCACGACGTTGCCGGAGATCTGGGCGTGGGCCGCGCCGGCGATCGCGAGGATCGCGGCGGCGGACAGGAGCTTTCTGCGGAATTTCATGGTGGGTCTCCTCGGGTTGTGGTCTCGGGTTCGTCAAACACCCAGGTACTCGTGAAGCATCTGCGTCTTCGATTCGAGTTCGGGCGCGGAGAAGGTCTCCGCGATCTTGCCGTGCTCCATCACGTAGAACCGGTCCGCCAGCGGGGCGGCGAACCGGAAGTTCTGCTCGACCAGGACGATCGTGAAGCCGCGCGCCTTCAGGCTCACGATCACGCGCCCCAGGGCCTGCACGATCACGGGCGCAAGCCCTTCCGTGATCTCGTCCAGCAGCAGCAGGTGCGCCCCGGTGCGCAGGATGCGCGCCATGGCGAGCATCTGCTGCTCGCCGCCGGAGAGCTTGGTGCCCTGCGCCGTGCGGCGCCGCTCGCGAAGGTTGGGGAACATCTCGTAGATCTCGTCCACGCTCATGCCGCCCTCGCCCACCCGCGGCGGCAGGAGCAGGTTCTCCTCCACCGACAGGCTGGAGAAGATGGCGCGCTCCTCGGGGCAGTAGCCCAGGCCCAGGTGGGCGATGCGGTGCGTGGGCCAGGCGACGGTCTCCTTTCCGTCCACCACGATCGAGCCGGACCGGCGGCCGGTGAGCCCCATGATGGCCTTGAGCGTCGTCGTGCGCCCCGACCCGTTGCGGCCCAGGAGCGTGACCACCTCGCCCCGGTTCACCGTGAGGTTCACGCCGTGCAGGATGTGAGACTCGCCGTACCAGGCGTGCACGTGCTCCAGGCGCAGCACCTCAGCCATGGGCGGCTTCCTGCGAGCCCATGTAGGCCTCGATCACCTGCGGGTTGGCGGAGACCTCGGCGTAGCTTCCCTCCGTGAGCACCGCCCCGCGCTGCAGCACGGTGATGGTGTCGCAGATGCCGGAGACCACGCCCATGTTGTGCTCGACCATGAGCACGGTGCGCCCCTTGGCCACGTCCTTGATGAGGTTCTTCACGAGGTCCACGTCCTCGTGGCCCATGCCCGAGGTCGGCTCGTCCAGGAGCATGAGCTCGGGCTCCATCGCGAGCGTGGTGGCGATCTCCAGGGTGCGCTTGCGGCCGTAGGCGAGCTCGACGGCGTTGGTCTGGGCGAAGGGGCGCAGGTCCACCCGGTCCAGGATCGCCAGGGCCCGGTCGTTCAGCGCGTCGAGCGAGGATTCCGGCCGCCAGAAGTGGAAGCTCGTGCCCAGCGAGCGCTGCAGGGCGATGCGCACGTTCTCGAGCACCGTGAGGTTGGGGAAGACCGCGGAGATCTGGAAGGAGCGGATGATGCCGCGGCGGGCGACGTCCGCGGGCTTCTCGTGGGTGATGTCCTGGCCCTTGAAGAGGATGGTGCCCGCCGTGGGCGGCAGGAACTTGGTCAGGAGGTTGAAGGTGGTCGTCTTTCCGGCGCCGTTGGGGCCGATGAGCGCGTGGATGGTGCCGCGGCGCACCTTCAGGTCGACGCGGTCCACCGCGACGAAACCCTTGAACTCCTTCGTGAGCCCTCGAGTCTCGAGGATGATGTCGTCGGCCATCTCGTCCGGAATCGGCATTCGCCGCGGGGGCTCGCTTTCCGGATTCCGGAATCCCTTGCGGCAGGTCGTGTGGATGCTACCCCACGCCTTCCGGCGGCAGCAAGGAAAACGCTACCCGGCGAGACGGCGGGGCCGGGCGCGCCTGCGCCCGGCCCCTTCCCCGTCGTTCAGGGGTTGCAGAGGCCCAGGCCCCGGCGGCCGGCCTGCACCGAGAACGGCCGGCAGCCCGTGCCGTTGAGCAGCACCTTGGCGTCGGGCACGTCGGGGTCGTTGCTTCCCACGTCCAGCGTGCCGCGCTGGCGACCCGCCGCGGTCGGCGAGAAGGTCACGAACGCATTGCACGTGAGGCCCGGGGCGAGCTGGGGCGGGCAGTTGCTGGACGCCCCGAACTGCGTGGTGGCGCCCACGTTCGTGATCGCGAGCGGCGCGCTGCCGACGCTGCGGATCACCACCGGCTGCGCGGCACTGGAGGTGCCCAGCGTCTGGTTGGCGAATCCCAGGCTCCTGGACAGCACCTCGATCTTCGGCACGGGCTTGTCCGCGCCGGTGCAAAGCAGGTGCACGTTCGTGAAGCCGCCGCTGGCGTCGTGGTCGATGTACAGGTCGGCCTCGTAGCGCTGCAGCGCCGTCGGCGAGCAGGTGACGGTGACCGTGCACACCGAGCCTGGCGCGAGAGAGGCCGGGCAGTCGGAGGTGGCGCCGAAGTCCGGCGTGCTCGTGCGAACGCCCAGGATGGCGAGCGGGCCGCTGCCGGTGCTCGTGACCACCACGCCGCGCGAGGAAGTGGTGCCCACCACCACGCCGTTGAAGTCGACCTCGCTCGCCGAGACCGTGATGGCCGGGAAGTTCACCGGGATGCCGGTGCCCGCGAGCGCCACGACGAACGGGCTGCCGATGCCGCCGCTGAAGTCCAGGCTCAGCATGCCCGTGCGAAGGCCCAGCACCGTCGGCGTGAAGTACACCTCGGCGTAGCACGACTCGCCCTTGAGGAGCGGCCCGTAGAAGCACGGGGTGACCGCGGCCGCCTTGGGCTTGCCCAGCCGGGCCGTGAGGCCGGCCTTCGGACCGGGCGCAGAACGCTTGGCGACGCGGGCCGCCTTCGGATCCCCGGCGCCCGGCGGGTAGGCCGCGAAGTCGCCGCCCGGCGGCAGGTAGTCGAGGAAGTTGATGAAGATGTCCGTGAGCCCCGTGTTGGTGAACGACACGAAGTACGGCCCGCCGGAGGTGTCGATGATCTGGTCGGGCACCGTGAGCGAGGTCGGCGACGGCGTGATGCTGGGCGGCGGCACGCCCACCCCCTGGATCGGGATGAGGTGCGGGCTGCCGGCCGCGTCGTCCGTCACCTGGATGCTCGTCGACTGCGGCCCGGCCACCGTCGGCTTGAACTGCGAGGAGATCGTGCAGCAGGCCCCTGCCGCCAGCGTGGCCGGCGCGAGCGGGCAGTCGTGGGAAACCGTGAAGTCGCCGCCGCCGGAGACGATGTCGGTGATCGTCATCGGCGCCGAGCCGGTGTTGGCGAAGGAGACGGTCTTGACCGGGCTCGTCGTGTTGCCGACCACGTTCCCGAAGTCGAGCGACATCGGGTAGAAGTCGGCCGAGGGCGCCGGCGTCGGCGAGCCGGAGCCGTCGAGGTCCACGTACAGGGTCGGGTTGTCGACGGCGTCCGAGACGATCGTGGCGTAGTCGTAGTAGGACGACGCGGCTGGCGCGGTGAACCCGAACGTCGCCGTGCAGGTGGCCATGGGCGCGAGGGGCGAGCCGCTGGTGCAGGTCTCGCCCACCAGGGAGAAACCGCTCCCGCCGACCAGCGCGATGCTGGACACGGTGAGCGGCGCGTCGCCGACGTTCGTGAAAAGCACGCTCTGGTTGGGCGCGGCCACGCCCACGGGGTGCGTGCCGAATGACAGCGCGTACTGGTCCACCGTGATGCGCGGCCCGGGCTGCAGGCCGTAGCCGAAGAGCGTGGCGCCGCTCACGTAGCCCCACCACGAGTTGCCGTCCGCGATGTCGAGGTAGTCGTAGCTGTAGCCGTCGAACGACGGGCTGAAGGCGAGCGACACCCAGCACGACTGCGACGGCGTGAGGGTGAAAGGCGAGCCGCCCGTCGGGCACACCGGGCCCGGCGAGGTGCAGCTGCCGGTCGCGTAGTCGCCGTAGTACGGGCCGTTCAGCGTGATGAGGGCGTCGAACATGCCGTCGTTCCTCACCTGGAAATCCTGGCAGGCGGATGTCGAGCCCACGTTGAGCGTGCCGAAGTCCGCCGACGAGGGCGTGACCGAGATGTACGGGTACGGCGGGTAGACATCGATGAAGACGTTCGAGGTGAAGATCCCGGCGTCGGTGTCGAAATCGAAAGTGTCGGAATCGGTCCCCGCGGAGGCGAGGGTCGCGTCGTAGCCGACGGTGACGGTGCACGACTGGCCGACCGTGAGCACCTGGCCGGTGCAGCCGTCCGTGTCGACGAAGAAATTGCCGCTGCCGCCGCTGCCGAGGAGGGTGCCGTTCACCGTGACCGGCGTGACCGAGAGGTTCGTGAGGTAGATGTCGTTGTACGCGAAGAAGCCGACCTCGACCGGGTCCATGTACAGGTCCTGGGAGATCGTGGAAAGCGGGAGCGGCGGCGCCGTGACGACGGTGACGCCGGGCTTGGCCACGCTCGTGGCCGACAGGCTCACCGTGGCCGGCGAGCCGGGCGCGGTGTGCGTGATGGTGAGCGTGCCGAACTCCGTCGAGGTCGGCGCGAGGGCGGCCGTGTACTGCACGCCGATCTGGCAGCTCGCGCCGGCGCCGACCGTGCCGCAGGTGTTGGAGACCACGCCGAAGGGCGCCGCCGTGGCGGCCGAGCTCACCGTGAAGGGCGCGCCGCCCACGTTCTGGACGGTGACGTACTGCACCGGGCTCAGCAGCCCCAGCAGGATCGAGCCGAAGCTGAGGGAGCTGGGCGAGCGCGTGAACACCGGCACGGGCGCCGCCGAGGCCACGGTGCCCGAGAGCGTGATCGCGTTGCTGCCGGCATCGTGGTAGACGACGAGCTGCTGCGAAAGCGGGCCCGGCGAGGCGCCGCTGTAGGGGCAGAACTGCACCGTGCCGCCGCAGGACTGCCCGGGCGCCAGGCACGTTCCGTAGCAGGATTCCGAAAGCGAGAACGGGTCAGGATCGCCGGGAGGCGTGAGGTACAGGGCGCTGATGCAGGCCGTCTTGGTGCCGGTGTTGGTGACCGTGAACGACTGTGTGGTGCCCGAGCACGCCCCGGCCGCCACGGGCGTCGGGAAGGAGATCGACCCGGGCGAGATGGAGATCACCGCCGCTGGCACGATGCACCCGGAGACCTTGGGCGCGGCGAAGAGCCGGCTGATGGGCTGGCCGCGCGGGATGGGCCGGGATTGCGCTCCCGCCTCGCCGGGCAGCCACAAGGCCGGGGTGGCCAGCAGGAAGGCCGCGGCGAGCGCCAGGCGGCAGATCGTGGAGCGAACTGTCCTTGTCGTTGTCGTCATGTGCGCCTGCTCCCTTTGTTGTCGGCGGCGGGATCGAGCCCTGCCGCTGCGCGGACCGCCCCGGAGGGCGGCCCGTCATGCTGCCGTGATGCTTGCCCGCGGCCCGCTCAGGGCCCGCAGAGGTTGGCGCCGCGCCGCCCCGCCTGCACGCTGAAGGGTCGGCACCCGGTGCCGTTGAGGTCCACCGTCTCCATCGGGTGGTCCGGGTCGTTGCTGGTGATCGCGAGCACGCCCCGCTGGCGACCGCCCGCGGTCGGCGTGAAGGTGACCTGCGCGTTGCAGGAGGCGCCCGGCGCGAGAGCGGTCGGGCAGTTGCCGCCCACGTCGAAGGGCACGCCCGTCGTGATGCTGGACAGGGAAAGTGGCGCCGACCCGACGCTTCGGATCTCCACGGGCTGCGGCTGGCTCGGCGAGCCGAGCGATTGCGTGCCGAAACTCACGCCGCGCGTCACCACCTCGATCTTCGGCAGCGGGAACTCCGAGCCCGTGCAGAGCAGCGGGACGTGCACGAATCCCGAGTCGAGGTCCGTGTCGATGTACAGGTCCCCCGTGAACAGGCCCAGCGCGGTCGGCTTGCAGGTGATGAAAACGGTGCACGCCGTGCTCGGCGCCAGCGAGAGCGGGCAGTCGCTGGTCGCGTCGAAGACGCCACCCGAGGTCCGGACTCCGGAGATGCCCACGGGCGAGGTGCCGGTGCTGGAGGCGATCAGCGTGCGGGCGCCCGAGCCGCCGACGACGACGCCGCCGAAGTCCAGCTCGCTCGCGGAGAGCGACAGTCCCGGCGTGGGCATCGGGGCCCCGTTGCCGAACAGCTGAATGGTGATCTGCCCCGAGGCTTCGCTGCTGTCGTACCAGTAGAGCGTGTAGGTGCCGTACTTGGGCCCGAGGCTGTAGGGCGCGAAGTAGAAGATGGCGGCGCAGGAGTCGCCGGGCGCGAGGAAGAGCCCGGAGTAGTAGTAGTACATCAGGTCCTCGCACCGGTACAGCATGCCCTTGGGCGTCGCCACCTTGGCGGGCACGGCGCGCTTGGCGTCGCCCGCCAGGCCCCCGTTGACCAGGTAGTACGGCGGGTAGGTCGTGAACTCGCCCTCGACCGGGTAGAGGTTGTAGTAGTCCAGGTGGACGTCGTTGCCGGTCTCGTTGGTGAAGAACACCGTCAAGGGGCCGCTGAACGAGTAGATCTCCGTGTCGGGGAAATTGAGCACCGGGGAGTTGGCGTACAGCTTGGGCGCGGCCGAGACGCCGTTGCCCTGCACGAGGATCTCCACCACCAGGTCGCCCGCGGTATCCCGGACCTGCACCACGGCCGACTGCTCGCCGAGGGAGGCCGGCGCGAACCGCACGCCCAGGGTGCAGAAGCGGCCCGGGGCCAGCCCGGCGTCGCCGAGCGGGCAGTCGTGGACGACGCCGAAGTCGCCGCCCGCCGCCTCGATCGAGCCGATCGCCATGGGCGCGGCGCCGGTGTTGCGCAGCGAGACCTGCTGCGCGCTCCCGACGCGACCGGTCGCCACGTCGCCGAACTTCAGCGTGCCCGGGAACGCGTCCGCCGCGGCGGCGCTTGCGGAAAGCGGGGTGAGCGCCCAGGCCGGGGCCTGCAACGCGAGGGCCGCCGCGCCGAGGGCTGTGACGACAACCGTCCGCGCGAGGGTGGAAAGGGATGCGAATCGACCGTTCATGGCAAGTCTCCTGCTCGGGGATGGCCGAGGCCAGCGGCCCTCCCCCTCCTGGCCTCGCGGCGCGCCGCGCGGGCCGTTGTCCTCAAGCGCCCTCCGGCTTCAGCCGCCACGGCGGCCGAAGGCCACCGCGCCGGCGTTGCCGTTGAAGTTGTATCCGACCCCGGCGCGTTGCCCGGTGCGGCCGGCGAAGAAGCCGTCGAGGCTCCCCCCGGTGATCGGCCCGCAGCTGGGCGTGCAGGTGAGGATCAGCTGCGAGGTCGGCGAGGCCCCGGGGATGGCGCTGGCGGTGTAGGCCGAGAAGTACTGGTCGCGGTAGATCGGCATCGAGTTGGCGATGCCGTTCCACGTCTGGCCGTTGATCGTGAAGTTCACCGTGGCGTCGGCCGTCCGGTTGGTGAAGTCGGCGGCGAGCGTCGCGCTGTTGAGCGTGCCCACGTGCCCGGCGTTGTCCGTGGGGCTGGTGGCGCCGATCACGTCGTAGACCGCGGTGCCGGTGAGCGGAAGGGCCACCGGGCCGCTCTGCGCGCCCGAGAAGATGTAGTGCAGGCTCGAGTTGGCGAGGTTCAGGCTCGCCTGCTGCCCGTTGCCCGTCACCGTGGCGGTGCCGCCAGACCAGCGGCCCCACACCAGGCCCGTCTCCGGATCCGACCCCGCCTCGCGCACCGTGGCGCTGCCGAGCGCGTAGCTCGCATGGCTGCCGAAGGCCGAGAACGGCGCCGTGAAGGCCGTCACGCCGCCGGACGGGTCGAACGTGACCTCGTCGGGACGGTCCACGGTGGCGTAGGTGCGCACCTGGGTGACGCCGCTCGCGAGGCTCTCGCTCGGGTCGGAGACCAGGCCGTCGCGGAAGGCGGCGGCGCCGGACTGCGACGGGCCCGTGAGGGCGGCCACGCCGGAGATGATGTTGTGCTCGCCGGTGTTGCTGGAGGTCGTGTCCGCGATGCCGTAGCCGACGATCGCACCCTGCAGCGACGGGCCGACGAAGCTGCCCTCGATGGCGCCCGTGAGGTCGCCGTTGCTGGTCGAGGTCTGCCCCGTGACCGTGTTGGTGACCACGAGCCGGTCGGCGGTGGAGGCGTAGAAGCTGTTGAGCGCGAAGGGCACGCCGTCCGCGTTCATCGTCCAGCTGCCGCCGGGGTTGCCGCTCGCCGAGGGCAGCGACAGGGAGAACGCGGCGCTCAGCGTGCGGTTGGTGAAGTTGACGTTGAGCGTCGCCGAGCCGAGCGTGCCGGCCGTGTTGAGCTGGTTGGTGGGCGAGGTCGCCGCCGCCAGCGTGTAGGTGGCCGAGCCGGTGAGCACGTCCGACAGGTACGTGGGATAGCCCGAGGGCGCGTAGATCCAGTGCACGCTGCCGGGCAGCGCCGTCGCGCTGCCGCTGCCGAAGAAGCCGAGCGAGGCGTTCTCCCAGCGGCCCAGCGAGATCGCCCCGCCGCCCACGGACACCGTGGCCACATCGCGCGCCGTGCCGCCGACGATCGCCGGCGCGAGGTCGGACTGCGAGCCCGAGTAGGCGTGGTAGGCGCGGAAGGATCCGCCCTCGGCGGCGACGTCCGCGGCGGTGGCCTGCCCGAGGAACGCCCCGCCCGTGGCGGAGATCACCACGTCCTGGAGCGTGGACGGGTCGGAGCCGAGGTTGCCGGTCGCGTCCACCACCGTGAAGCCCAGGCCGTTGTTGCCCACGGGAACCGTGGAGGTGATTCCCTGCTGCGTCGTCGAGCCGCTGCCGTCGTTCGGCGAGAAGTTGCGCGTCTCGCCCCCGCCGCCCTGGCCGCCGTCGCCCTGCGTCTTGGGGGCGCCCGTCGGGTTGGTGGCCGCATCCGCGATGAACTGCGGCGTCGGGATGTAGCGCACGTCCCCGCGCCCCGTGACGAGCACGGTCTGGCCCGGGCCGGTGATGAGGGTCTGCGCCCCGCCCTGCTGCGGCGGCACGCCGGAGCCCGGGAACTCGCCGAAGGTCACGGCGTGGCTTCCCTCGATGGTGTGGTTCACCGTGATGTCGCAGCCCACCCCGCCCTTTTCCAGCCTGTTCGGGTCGCAGTCGTCGGCCGTGCCGGCGAAGAGCACGTTGCCGGAGCCGCGGATGCCCACCGTGGCGACCTTGGTCTTCATCACGAAGCGGTCGCGGTTGCGCGAGGCGATGAGGCCGGTGAAGGTGCGCAGCGTTCCGCGGATGAGGTTGAGCAGCGCGCCCGAGTCGGAATCCGGCCGGTCGCCGTACTGCTCGATCTTGAACTGCGTGTTGGGCCGCAGCGAGATCTTGGCGCGGTCCACCATCGTGAGCTGCGCCATGCCGCGCGTGCCCGTGACGATGGCGTCGCCCGGGTTCACGGCCGTGCCGCGCGTGACCTGCACGCGCTCGCCGCTCTGGCGCTGGATGTTCACGTCCCCGGTGACGAAGGTGAAGGTGCCGCTGGCGCCGTGCGCGGCGCCCGTGCCGGCCAGGCCGGCGGCGATGAGGGCGGTGGCGAGCTTCTTTCGCTGGAACATGTGCGGGGCTCCCTTAGTTGATCTCGCAGCGCACGGCCGTCGAGACCTCGCTGCGGTCGAAGTCGTAGATGGCGATGTTCGAGTCGTTGCGCGTGTACGAGTACTGGGTGCGCACGGCGCACGACTTGCGGAACTGCCAGTTGAGCCCGACGAGGAACTCGGCGAACTTGTCCTTGCCCTTCTCCACCTCCGTGGCGCGCGCGAACGCGTCCTTGTCGCGGCGGTAGACGAAGCCCAGCGCGTTGAACACGTTGAGCTTCGGGGTGACCGAGTACTGGAGGTAGCTGCGCAGCCCCGCGAGGTTCTTGCTCTTGTCGATGTCGGTGAAGGGGATGTTGTTCTTCGCGCGGTCGTCGCTCGCGAAGGCCGACAGGTAGAGCAGCGGAACGCCCTTGGACTCGAAGGAGTGCAGCCACGAGGCCGACAGCAGCAGCTGGTCGAAATCCTCCACCTCGTTGGACGGGAAGCGCACGCGCGAGAGCGTCACGCCCAGGCCCACCTGCGTCTTCTGGTCCAGGCTGTACTTCCAGTCGCCCTGCAGGTTGGCGGTGCGCCGGTCGTTCTTCGGCTGCGGGTCGCCGGGCGCGTCGCCGTCCTGGTTGAAGTGCTGGTAGCCCGCGACGGCGCGCCATTGCGTGGGCCCGTCGTTGAGGGCGCCGCCCGCGTGCAGGTCGCCCGAGAGCGAGTTGTACTTCGACTCGCCCGAGTAGCCGCGGCCGCGGGCTTCGCCCCCGGCGAAGGCGCTCCAGCCGCGCGAGAGCGGCATCGAGTACTCCATGGCGGCGGCCGCGGTGCCGAAGGCCGCGTCGCGCTTGATCGAGTTGCCGGTGGCCTCGATGCCCACGATGCCGAACGACTGCTGCGCGGCGGCGCCGAAGTCCGTGGGCACGCCCGTGATGTTGGAGTCGTACCCCAGGCCCAGCTCCGCGTAGCCCTGCCAGCCGGCAGTGGTCTGGCGCTTGCGGGCGTGGATCGCCTCCAGGTAGCGCTGGATGGCCTCCTGCGCGGCCGGCGGCGGGTTGCTCGCGGCGAGCTCGCGGAAGGCGGCTTCCGCGAGGTCGAAGGAGCCGGCCGTGAAGTAGGCCCTCGCGAGGTCCATCTGCGCCCCGGCGTGGTTGGGCTTGAGCGCCAGCACGCGCTCGAAGGCCACGATGGCGTCGTCGATCTTGCCGCTGTCGAGCGATGCCACGCCGAGCAGGTAGTCGAAGTCCACCGTGCCGGCGTACTGCGGCTCGGCCTTGATGAGTTCCATGTAGGCCTGCTTCGGGTTCGACTCGTTGAGCAGGCGCCTGGCGCGATCCAGCAACTCGGCGGGCGCCTGGGCGGAGGCCATTCCGCCCGACGCGAGGGCCAACAGGGCCAGCGCGGTCATCCAGCGTGCGCGATTTTTCATGGCAGGTCTCGTTCTTGTCTCGCGTGATGGGGTTTCGCGTCAAATCGCTTCCGAAATGCGCGCTTGTTCCCTGATTGCAAACGGAATTTTGCACACTCCCCGGACAGCCAGATCATCTTATGCCCTCGGGTCGGCCTTCGCAATCGGATTTTCGACACGTCGCGCAAGGACTTTCCCCGAAAAAACAATGCGATAATTTTCCCGCTCCCGCCCGACCCGACCCCTCCGGAGTTCCCATGGCCGACACCCTCGCCCCCCCTGCCCCGCAGGCTGCCGGCGGATTGCTGCTGCGTCATGACGAGCAGGGCATCGCCGTGCTCACCCTCAACCGGCCTCGCCAGTACAACGCCCTGTCCGGCGAGTTGCTCCTCGCCCTGGAGGGCGCCCTCTCTTCGGTGGCCGCCGACGAGGCCGTCCGCGTGGTGATCCTCACCGGCGCCGGGCCGGCGTTCTGCGCCGGCCACGACCTGAAGGAGATGCGCGCCCTGCCCTCCCAGGCCGACGTGGAGGCGCTCTTCGCCCGCTGCAGCGCGGTCATGCGCAAGCTCGTGGCCCTTCCCCAGCCGGTCATCGCCGCCGTGAACGGCCTGGCCACCGCGGCCGGCTGCCAGCTCGTGGCGCAGTGCGACCTCGCCGTCGCGAGCCAGGACGCCCGCTTCGCCGTCTCCGGCATCAACCTCGGGCTCTTCTGCTCCACCCCCGCGGTGCCCCTTTCGCGCAACCTCGGGCGCAAGCGCGCCGCCGAGATGCTCTTCACGGGCGAGTTCATCGACGCGGAGACGGCCCTGGACTGGGGGCTCGTGAACCGCGCGGTGCCAGCCGACCGGGTGATGGAGGCGGCGCGCGACCTGGCCAATTCGCTCCTCGCGAAGCCGCGCGATGCGCTCGCGCTGGGCAAGGCGCTCTTCTACCGGCAGCTCGAGGCCGGCCTCGCCGCGGCCTACGACGACGCCTCGCGCACCATCGCCTGCAACTTCGCGGCGCCCTCGGCCCGCGAGGGCGTGGCGGCCTTCCTGGAGAAGCGCCCGCCCGCCTGGCCCTAGCGCCCCGGCCAGCGCCGCGGGCGGCGCCAGTCGCGCACCACCTCGCGCGCCGCGTTGTGGCCGGGCACGCCGGTCACGCCGCCGCCGGGGTGGGCGCCCGAGCCGCACAGGTACAGGCCCGGCAGGGGCAGGCGGTAGCCGGCGTGCCCCAGCACGGGCCGCGCGCTGAAGAGCTGGTTCAGGGCGAGCTTGCCGTGGAAGATGTCGCCGCCGACCAGGCCGAACTCGCGCTCGAGGTCCAGCGGCGACAGGATGCGGCGCGCGATCACGCTGCGGCGGAAATTGGGCGCGTGGCGCGTCACGAGGTCGATCACCGCGTCCGCCGCGCGCTCGCGTTCCCCGTCCCAGCTTCTCCCGCCGGGAAGCGCGTAGCGGAAGTGCTGGCAGAAGAGGCTCGCCACGTGCGCGCCCGGCGGCGCGAGTCCCGGGTCCACGGTGCTGGGGATGAGCACCTCGACGATGGGCTCGCGCGACCAGCCGTCCTCGCGCGCCGTGGCGTGCGCGCGGTCCATGTAGGCGAGCGTGGGCGCGAGGATGATCCCGGAGGAATGGTGCGGCGCGGCCTCGCGCCCGGGCAGGCACGTGAAATCGGGCAGTTCCGAGAGGGCCACGTTCATGCGGAAGGTGGCGCTCTCGCACTGGTAGTGCGAGAAGGCCTCGGGCCACGGCGGGCCTTCCGCGAGCCGCGCGACCGTGCGCGGGTTGGCGTTGGCCACCACGCAGCGGGCGGCGACCTCGGTGCCGTCGTCCAGCGCGACGCCCGCCGCGCGGCCCCGCCTTTCGAGGATGCGCGCGACGCCCGCGCCGGTCCGGATGGCCACGCCGCGCGCGGCCGCTTCCTTCGCCAGCGCCTGCGTGATGGCGCCCATGCCGCCGAGCGCGTGCCCCCAGCTGCCCTTCTTCCCGTTCACCTCGCCGAACACGTGGTGCAGCAGCACGTAGGCGGTGCCGGGGGAGAAGGGGCTGGCGAAGTTGCCCACCACGCTGTCGAAGCCGAAGCAGGCCTGGATGGGATCCGACTCGAACCAGCGGCCGAGCCAGTCGCCCGCGGCCATCGTGAAGAGGTCCAGCACGTCGCGCTGGGCGGCCAGGGGAAGCTTGTTCAGGCGCCGGGCGGCCTTCCAGGCCCGCAGCAGGTCCGGAAGCGAGCCGCCGGCCTCCGGGGGCGTCTCCAGCAGCAGGTCGCGCAGGACGTCTGCCACGCGCTCGAGGCGCTCGTAGTACGCCGGCAGCGCCTCGGCGTCGCGGCGCGAGAAGCGCGCGATCTCGCGCTGCGTGGCCTCCAGGCCGCCACCCACCTTGAGGTAGCCGCCGTCGCCCGTGGGCAGGAAATTCGAGAAGGGGCGCTCCACGATGCGCAGGCCGTGCTCCGCGAGCCGCAGCTCCCGGATCACCTTGGGGTGCAGCAGGCTCACCGTGTAGCTCGCGGCGGAGTTGCGGAACCCCGGGTGGAACGCCTCCGTGACCGCCGCGCCGCCCACGACGGCACGCCGCTCGAAGACGCCCACCTTCAACCCCGCCTGGGCGAGGTAGCACGCGCAGACGAGGCCGTTGTGCCCCGCGCCGACGATCACCGCGTCGAAGTCGGGCGCCGGTCGGCCCATGGGAACCTCAGGCGAGCAGGAAGGCGCGCACCGCCGCCACCTGCGCCGGGTCCATCAGCGTGGGTGCATGGCCGGCGTCGGGCACGACGTGGACCTGGGTGCCGGGCCGAGTGCGCATCTCCTCGGTGATCTCCGGGGTGAGCAGGTCCGAGCCGGCGCCGCGCACCACGAGCACCGGCCCCTGAACGGCCCGCCACGCCGGCCGCAGGTCGACGTCCGCGAGCGGCCCCTGCTGGAAGGGGGCGGCGATGCCGGGGTCGTAGCGGAACCGCCACTTGCCGTCTTCGTCGCGGCGCGAGACGTGCTCGGCGAGGTGGCGCCACTGCGCGGGCGTGTGCGGGCCGAAGGGGCTCACGGACCGCATGGCCGCCTCCAGCGCCTCCAGCGAGTCGAAGGCGGGCGCGCGCCCGACGTAGGTGGCGATGCGCTCCAGCGCCGCCTTGGGCACCACGCAGCCCACGTCGTTCAGCACGAGGCGCCGCACGGGCGTGCCGGGCTGCGCGGCCAGGAGCATGCCGAGGATGCCGCCCATCGACGTGCCCACCCAGTCCACGCTCTCGGCGTGCAGCGCCGCGAGCGTCGTCACGGTGTCCGAGAGATAGAGGGGATAGCCGTAGTCGGCCTTGTCGGCGAGCCAGTCGCTGCGCCCGCGCCCGGCCGCGTCGGGGCAGACGACGCGATAGGTGTCGGCGAGCGCCCGGGCGAGCGTGTCGAAATCGCGCCCGCAGCGCGTGAGGCCGTGCGCGCACACGAGCACGCGCGGGTTGTCCGGCTCGCCCCACTCGGTCCACCGCACGCGGTGGAAACCGTGGGGGCCGAGGCACTTCACTGATCCTTCACGCATGGGGCTCACGTTGGGCAAAGGGCGAGGAACACGGATGAACACGGATAAACACGGATGAACACGGATGATTGCATGCTGTACGGATCCCTGGTCGTTCCATGCGATCCATCGCGGCATCGCCTCGCGAAAATGGCGCTTCCCACCCTTGGCCTGCTTCTATCCGTGTTCATCCGTGTTCCCCGCCCTTCGTCCGCATCACTCGATGGCGCTGGTCGACTTCGCCCGCTCGCGCAGCAGGAACTTCTGGATCTTGCCCGTCGAGGTCTTGGGCAGCGGCCCGAAGACCACGCTCTTGGGCACCTTGAACCTCGCCATGCGCGTCCGGCAGTACTCGACGATCTCCTCGGCCGTCGCGCTCGCCCCCTCCTTGAGCTCGATGAAGGCGCAGGGCGTCTCGCCCCACTTCGGGTCGGGCTGCGCCACCACCGCCGCCAGCATCACCGCCGGATGGCCGAAGAGCACGTCCTCCACCTCCTGCGAGGAGATGTTCTCGCCGCCGGAGATGATCACGTCCTTGGAGCGGTCCTTGATCTTCACGTAGCCGTCGGGCTGCATCACCGCGAGGTCGCCGGAGTGGAACCAGCCGCCGCGGAAGGCCTCCTCGGTCGCCTTCGGGTTCTTGAGGTAGCCCTTCATGGTGATGTTGCCGCGGAACATGATCTCGCCCATGGTCTCGCCGTCCCACGGCACGGGGTTCATGGTGTGCGGGTCCAGCACCGTCATGCCTTCCTCCAGGAGGTAGGCGACGCCCTGCCGGCCGTTGCGGCGCACCTGCTCCTCCAGCGGCAGCGCGGACCACTCGAGGTGCTTGGCGCACACCGCCGCCGGCCCGTAGGTCTCGGTGAGCCCGTAGACGTGGGTGATGTCGAAGCCCATGCGCCCCATGCCCTCGATGACGGCCGCCGGCGGGGGCGCCGCCGCCACCAGGCAGTGCACCTCGTGGTCGATGCCGGCCTTCCACTCCGCGGGCGCGTTGAGCAGCATCGAGTGCACGATGGGCGCGCCGCAATAGTGCGACACCTGGTGCTCCCGGATGAGCGAGAGGATGAGCTTCGCGTCCACCTTGCGCAGGCACACGTTCGTGCCGGCCGCCGCCGCCATCGTCCAGTTGAAGCACCAGCCGTTGCAGTGGAACATCGGCAGCGTCCAGAGGTACACCGCGTGCTTGGGCATCGACCAGTCGAGGATGTTGTTGATGGCGTTGAGGTAGGCGCCGCGGTAGTGGTAGACCACGCCCTTGGGATTGCCCGTCGTGCCCGACGTGTAGTTGAGCGCGATGGCGTCCCACTCGTCCGGCGGGAAGGTCCAGGCGAAGTCCGGGTCGCCCTTGGCGAGGAAGGCCTCGTACTCCAGCTCGCCCACGAACTCGCCACCCTCGTGCAGGGCGTCGTCCACGTCCACCACGAGCGGCTTCGCCTTGCACAGCGCGAGCGCCTTGGCGATGGTCGCGGAGAACTCGCGGTCGGTGAAGAGCACCTTCGCCTCGCCGTGGTCCAGCATGAAGGCGATGGCCTCGGCGTCCAGACGGGTGTTGAGGGTGTTCACCACGGCGCCGATCATGGCCGGGCCGAAGTGCAGCTCGACCATCGCCGGCACGTTGGGCAGCATGGCCGCCACGGTGTCGCCGCGCCCTACCCCGCGCCCCTGCAGGGCCGAGGCGAGGCGCCGGCAGCGCGCGTAGACCTCGCGCCACGTGCGGCGCAGGGGCCCGTGGATCACGGCCACGCGGTCCGGGTAGACGTAGGCCGCCTTCGCGAGGAAGGACACGGGGGTGAGAGCGGTGTAGTTGGCCTCGTTGCGGTCGAGGCCCGATGCGTAGGGCTGGCCCATCCTGGATCTCCTCCGAAAGGCGGTCAGGCGAAGCGCGTGGGGCCGGTCGCGGCGATGCCCGCCGCCACCTCGGCCCCGTGAACGGTGTTGGCGACCACCATGGCGATGGTCATGGGACCGACGCCGCCGGGCACGGGCGTCAGGCGCGAGGCCACGGCGGCCACGCCCTCCGCGTCCACGTCCCCGCAGAGCCGGCCGTCCGGCAGGCGGTTGATGCCCACGTCGATCACCACGGCGCCGGGCTTGACCATGTCGGCCGTGATCATGCGCGCGCGGCCCACGGCGGCGACGAGCACGTCGCCCTGGCGCGTCATGGCCGCGAGGTCGCGCGTCTTCGAGTGGCACACCGTCACGGTCGCGCCGGCGTTGAGCAGCATCAGGGCCATCGGCTTGCCGACGATGGTCGAGCGGCCCACGACCACCGCGTGCCGGCCCTCGAGCGCGACGCCCTCGTGCTCGAGCAGGCGCATCACGCCCCACGGCGTGCACGGGTAGAACGCGGGCTCGCCCACCACGAGCGCGCCCACGTTGTGGTAGTGGAAGCCGTCGACGTCCTTGGCCGGGTCGATGGCCTCGATCACCGCGCGCGCGTCGAGCGGCTTCGGGAGCGGCAGCTGCACCAGGATGCCGTGCACGGCCGGGTCGGCGTTGAGCGAGCGCACGAATTCGACCAGGCGCGCCTGCGGCGTGTCGGCCGGCAGGGCGTGCACCCAGGAGGCGAGGCCGGCGCGCTCGCAGGCGAGCGCCTTGTAGCGCACGTAGACGCGGCTGGCGGGGTCGTCCCCGACGATGACGACGGCGAGGCCGGGCACGGTGCCGGCGGCGCGCAGGCGCGAGGCGCGCAGGGCGTTCTCCGCGGCGAACTCCTCCGCGATGGCCTTGCCGTCGATGAGGCTGGCGGTCATGGGTCTTTCCTGGTGGGGTGGAATCCGGTCTCGGTGAGCAGGGCGTCGACGGGCACGTCGTGGGGCTCGCGCGGCAGGCGCTCGCGCACCAGCGCCTGCGGCAGCGCCACCACGCGCAGGCAACGCGCCCCGGTGCCCGCGAGGAGCCGGTCGAAGTAGCCCGCGCCGTAGCCCAGCCGCACGCCATCGCCGTCGCAAGATAGCGCAGGCAGCAGCGCGAAGTCGATCTCGTCCAGCGCCACCACGGGGCAGCGGGCCGGGTCCGGCTCCTCGATGCCCCAGGTGCCCGGCACGAGGTCCGCGGCGAGGTCGCGCACCGCGTGCAGCGCCAGGCCGCGCGGCTCGCGCAGCACGCGCGGCAGCGCCAGGCGCTTGCCGTCGGCCAGCACCGCCGCGGCGAAGCCCCAGGTGTCCCACTCGGTGCCGAAGGAGAGCGTGGCGAGGACGGTGCGCGCCTCGCGGTAGGCCGGCAGCGCGCGCAGGCGCGCGGTGATGAGTGCGGAGAACGCTTCGCTCCCGCCCGCGAAGAGCGCCCCCCGGGCCGCGAGCAGCTCGCGGCGCGCCCGCGCCTTCGCCTCGTGCGGCGGCGCGCCGGCCGGGAAGCGCGCGAGCGCGCGGCGGATGGCCGCGATCTTGGCCTCCGTCTCCTCGAACTCCGCCTCGGGCGAGGAATCGGCCACGATGCCGCCGCCGGCGTAGAAGCGCAGCTCGCCGGCCGCGGCGAGCGTCGTGCGGATGGGGATGTTCATGTCCAGGCGGCCGGCTGCCGTCGCGTAGCCGATGGCGCCGCAGTACACCTCCCGGCGGTGCGGCTCGAGCTCGTCGATGATCTGCATGGCGCGGCGCTTGGGCGCGCCCGTGATGGAGCCGCCCGGGAAGCAGGCCTCCAGCAGGTCCACGCCGTCGCGGCCCTCGGCCAGCCGTCCGGTGACCGTGCTCACCAGGTGGTGCACCGTCGCGAAGCTCTCCAGCTCGCACAGGCCGGGCACCGCGACGCTGCCGGGCTCGCACACGCGCCCGAAGTCGTTGCGCAGCAGGTCCACGATCATCACGTTCTCGGCGCGGTCCTTGGCCGAGGCGGCCAGCGCCTGCCGCGCGCGCGCGTCCTCGGCGGGGTCGGCGCGCCGTCGCCGCGTGCCCTTGATGGGGCGCGTCACGGCCTGGCGGCCTTCCACCGTCATCAGCCGCTCGGGGGAGCTGGAGAGCACCGCCCCGAACGGGTACTCCAGGAAGGCGCCCAGGGGGGCCGGGTTGGTGTCGTGCAGGTGGCGGTAGAACTCCCAGGCGTCGCCGCGGTACGGCACGCGGAACTCGCGCGTGAGGTTCACCTGGTAGGTGTCGCCGGCGCGGATGTAGCCGATGACGCGGGCGGCGCGCGGCAGGTAGTCCTCGCGCTCCAGCGACGAGGCGATCTCGCCCGTCACGCGGAACGGCGCGCGCGCCGGCGCCGGCCCGTCGAGCAGGCGGTCCCGCACCTCCCGCGCCTCGCCCTCCGGCAGGTCCGCGCGCGAGGTGAGCGCGGCGCGGCGCTCGGCGTGATCCACCACCACGGTCCACGCGTAGAGGCCGAAGGCCGCCTCCGGCATGAACGCGGCCGCGCCGGCCTTCTGCGCCGCCAGGCCCGCCGCTGCGCGTCCCAGCTCGTAGCCCAGGTAGCCGATGGCCGCGCCGGAGACGGGCCAGGCGGCATCCTGCGGCGCGGCACCCGCCAGCAACTCGCGCAGCCCCGCGAACACGCCTCCCGCGACGGCCCGCGCCTGCCCGCCGCGGCGGATCTCGCAGGCGCCCGCGCGGGCGAGCAGCGTCGCCTGCGGTGCCGCGGCGAGGATGTCGTAGCGCCCGCCGGTGCGGGCGCGATCGCCGCTGTCGAGGAAGGCCGCCCAGCCCAGGGGCCGCAGCCGCTCGAACCAGCCGTGGCGCGCCGCGCAGCCCGTGGCCGCGTCGTAGGGGAGCTCGAGGGTGCGCGCCATGGGCGACATTCTATCCGCCCGCGACCGGCCGCCCCGCCTGGTGGTATCCTGCCGGCGATCTTTTCCACCCACGCCGAGGAACGCCATGAAGACCGCCGCCGTATTCGCCGCGATCGCCGCGCTCGCCGCGACCGCCGCCACCGCCCAGAGCCCGATGGACGCCATGCGCGGCAAGATGAAGGAGGGCATGTACAACTACAAGATGGAGATGGACATGGGCCAGGTGCCGGGCATGCCGCCGGGCATGGGCAGGAACTCCTTCTCCTTCCAGCACTGCGTGACGAAGAAGGACATCGAGAGCGGCCAGATCGGCAAGGGCCGCGAGAACCGCGGGCCGCAGAACTGCGAGATGAAGGACTTCCGCATGTCCGGCAACACGGCCACCTACCGCATGGAGTGCAAGGGCGAGCACCCGATGGTCGCGGACAACAAGGTGACGTTCGTCTCCGACGGCTTCCTCATGGACATGAACATGTCCATGGACCACGGCGGCCAGCGCATGAACATGAAGCAGCACATGGAAGGCAAGTACCTCGGCCCCTGCAAGTAGCGCCCGGCGGGCCGGCACCCGGCGCCGGCCCTATCCCGCCGCCCGCGCCCAGCGCGCCAGCTCGCGCCAGGGCGCCTCGTCCCAGAAGCGCGTGGCCTGCCCGGAGGGCGAGGTCAGCACGTAAAGGCGCGTGGTTCCCACGCGCTCGTCCTGCCAGCCGTAGGCCACCGGCCGCCCGAGGAAGGCCCGCGCGGCGTTCTTGCTCGTGAAGGCGACGGCGCCCGGGCGCCAGCGCAGGATCTTGCGCCGCAGCGACTCCCCGTCCAGCGCGCCCGCGGGCAGCTCGTCGTCGTTGCCCGAGTGGGCCTTGCACAGGTCGGTGAGGCCGAACCCCAGCCCGGCGAGCCGCGCGAACTCCTCCGGCCGGAACCGGCGCGGCGTGAACCCGGCCGCGTGCAGCGCCGGCCAGAAGCGGTTGCCCTGCTTCGCGTAGTAGGCGCGCGCGGCGGCCGAGGCGCGCGAGGGCGCCGTGCCGCAGAACACCACCCGCAGCCCCGGCGCCAGCACGTCGGGGACGAGCGCGCGCCCCACCCTACCCGCGCAGCGCCGCGCGGATCTGCTCCAGGGCGCCCGGGTCCTCGATGGTGGTGAGGTCGCCCGGGTCGCGCCCCTCGCACAGCGCCTGGATCGAGCGGCGCAGCAGCTTGCCCGAGCGCGTCTTGGGCAGGAGCGTGACGAAGTGCACGCGAGCCGGCCTCGCGATGGCGCCCAGCTCGCGGTCCACGGTGGCCATCACCTCCTTCTCCAGGGTCGCGGCGCCTTCCTTGGTCGCGGTCTTGGTCGCGTCCTTGGCGACCGCGAAGGCGACCGGCACCTGGCCCTTGAGGGAATCGGCCACGCCCACCACCGCCACCTCCGCGATGCCGGCGTGGGCCTGCACGGCCTCCTCGATCTCGCGCGTGCCGAGGCGGTGGCCGGCGACGTTGATCACGTCGTCGGTGCGGCCCAGCACGAAGTAGTAGCCGTCCTCGTCGCGCACCGCCCAGTCGAAGGTGGAGTAGACCATCTCGTCGCGGAAGGTGCCGTAGTAGGTCTTGACGTAGCGCTCGTCGTCGCCCCACACGGTGGTCATGGCGCCCGGCGGCAGGGGCGGCACCACGCACAGCACGCCCTTCTCGTTGGCCTTCGACTCCTGGCCCGTCACCTCGTCCTTGAGCTTCACGTTGTAGCCGTACACCGGGAACGAGGGCGAGCCGAACTTGCGCGGCGTGTCCTCCACGCCGGGGCAGGCCGAGAGGATGGGCCAGCCCGTCTCCGTCTGCCAGTAGTTGTCGACGATGGCCGCGCCCAGCGCGTCTGAGACCCAGCGCGCCGTGGGCTCGTCCAGGGGCTCGCCCGCGAGGAAGAGGTACTTCAGGCACTTCACGTCGTACTTCGACATGTAGGCCGGGTCCTGCTTCTTGAGCACGCGGATCGCCGTGGGCGAGGAGAACATGGAGGTCACGCGGTAGTCCGCGACGATCTTCCACCAGATGCCCGGGTCCGGCCGGATCGGCAGGCCCTCGTACATGATCGTCGTCGAGCCGTTGATGAGCGGGCCGTACACGATGTACGAGTGGCCCACCACCCAGCCGATGTCCGAGGTGGAGAAGTACGCCTCGCCGGGCGCCGAGCAGTAGATGTGCTTCATCGAGGCCGCCAGCGCCACGGCGTAGCCGCCCGTGTCGCGCTGCACACCCTTGGGCTTGCCCGTCGTGCCGCTGGTGTAGAGGATGTAGGACGGCTCGTTGGACTCGAGCCAGGTCACGGGCACCTGCGCGCCCTCGTGCTTCGCGCGCAGCTCGCCGTAGTCCAGGTCGCGCCCGGCCACGCGGGCCATGCCGGCGTCCAGGCCCCGGTCCACGATCACCACGTGCGCGGGCGGCGACTTCGCGAGGCGGATCGATTCGTCCACCAGGGGCTTGAGCGGGATCGCCTTGCCGCCGCGCGAGCCCGCGTCGGAGGTGAACATCACCTTGGGCTGCGCGTCGTCGATGCGGGCCGCGAGGCTCGCGGCGGCGAACCCCCCGAACACCACGGAGTGGATGGCGCCGATGCGCACCGTGGCGAGCATGGCGAACACGGCCTCCGGGACCATGGGCATGTAGATGAGCACGCGGTCGCCCTTGCCCACGCCCAGCGAGCGCAGCATGGCGGCGCAGCGGTTCACCTCGTCGGCGAGCCCGGCGTAGGTCCAGCTCCGCTCCTGGTCGACTTCCGTCGAGATCCACACCAGGGCCTTCTGGCCGGCGCGGGAGGCCAGGTGGCGGTCCACCGCGTTGTGGCAGAGGTTGGTGAGCCCGCCCGGGAACCAGGCGCGGAACGGCGGCTTCGCGTAGTCCAGCACACGGTCGAACGGCCGCTGCCAGTCGATGAGGCGCGCCTGCTCGGCCCAGAAGCCCTCGGGGTCGCGGATCGATCTCTCGTGGAATGCCTTGCAGGTCTCCATGGCTCGCCTCCTCCGGTTGCGGTCGGCCCCGCTTTCTGCCGGCGGGGCGCAAGTAGCCTAGGGGCCGGCCCGGCCGGCCCGGTTGATCCGCCTCAATCCCGGCGGATCGCGCGTTAAGGGTATTCCCTAGTGCCTCAGGCGTTCACGTCCACCACGAGGCGGCCGCGCACGCGCCCGGCCAGCACGTCGGGCGCGCGCTCGAGGGCGCCGGCCAGGCCGATGGGCGTGACCATGGCCTCGAGGCGGCTGCGGTCGAGGTCCGAGGCGAGCCGCGCCCACGCGGCCTCGCGCGCCGCCCGCGGGGCCATCACGCTGTCCACGCCCGCCAGGTGCACGCCGCGCAGGATGAAGGGCGCCACGCTGGCGGGGAAATCCATGCCCTGCGCGAGGCCGCAGGCCGCGACGATGCCGCCGTAGCGCACCTGGGCGCAGGCGTTGGCCAGCGTGTGGCTGCCCACGCAGTCGACCACGCCCGCCCAGCGCTCCTTCTGCAGGGGCTTGCCCGGCTGCGCGAGCGCGGCGCGGTCCAGCACCTCCGCCGCGCCCAGGCCGCGCAGGTAGTCCGCCTCGCCCGCCTTGCCCGTGGAAGCCGCGACGCGGTGTCCCCAGCCGGCCAGGATCGCCACCGCGACGCTGCCCACGCCGCCGGAAGCCCCGGTGACGAGGACCTCGCCGTCGCCCGGCGCGAGGCCGTGGCGCTCGAGCGCGAGGCAGCAGAGCATCGCGGTGTAGCCCGCCGTGCCGATGGCCATCGCCTGTCGCGTGTCGAAGGCGGCGGGCAGGCGCACGAGCCAGTCGCCGCGAAGGCTGGCGCGCTGCGCGAGGCATCCCCAGTGCGTCTCGCCGACGCCCCAGCCGTTGAGGATGACGCGCTCGCCCGCCTTCCAGCCCGGGTGCGTGGAGCGCTCCACGGTGCCCGCGCCATCGATGCCGGCCACCATGGGCCACTGGCGCACGACCGGCGCGCGGTTGCACAGGGCGAGCGCGTCCTTGTAGTTGACGGTGGAGTGCTCGACGCGCAGGGTCACGTCGCCGGCGGGCAGCGACGAGTCGTCCAGCTCCGCGACGCGCGCCTGGAAGGCATCGGCCTCGCGGGTGAGATAGAGGGCCTTGAACATGGGTCGTGGCGTCCGGGAAGGTTGCGATGCGGCGGGCCTTGCGCCGGCCCGCTCCCCGGCGAGTCTAGCGCGCCCGGAGCACCTGCGGGTTGTCCGCGGAGGCGTGCTTGCGCGCGAAGTAGTCCCGGGACTGCATCTCGCGAAGGCGGCTCGCGGTGCGCGCGAACTCGGTGCGCACCATCCTGCCGGGGCCGGTCAGCTCGCGCGCCGGCGCGACGATCTCCTCCGGCTCGGTCTCGGCCGACATCACCAGGCGCACGCGCTGGTCGTAGAAGACGTCCACCAGCCAGGTCAGGCGCCGGATGACGTCGGTCTGCGCCGCCTCCAGCCGCGGCACGCCCGAGACCAGGACGGTGTGGTAGCCGCTCGCGAGGGCGAGGTAGTCGTTCTGCGAGCGCGGCTGCATGCACAGGGCCTCGAAGTCCACCCACACCACGCCCTTGGCCCGCTGGCGGAAGGCGAGCGGGCGGCCCTCCACCTCGATCGCGCCGCCGCGCTCGAAGGCGGCCTTGGTGACGGCCTCGAAGAACTGCGCCAGGCGCTCGTCCGCCTCCTCGCCCGGCGGCGAGTACCAGACGCGGAAGGACTCGAGGATGCGGCGGCGGTGGTCCGTGCCCCCGCCCAGCGCGATCACGTCCAGCTCGCGCTTGAGGACGTCGATGGCGGGCAGGAACCGCGCGCGCTGCAGGCCGTTGGGGTACAGCCCGTCGGGGTCGTAGTTGGAGGTCATCACCAGCACGACGCCCCGCGCGATGAGGAGCTCGAGCAGGCGCCCCAGGATCATCGCGTCGGCGATGTCGCTCACGTGGAACTCGTCGAAGCACAGCAGGCGCAGCTCGCGGGCCGTCTGCGTGGCGATGGCCTCGAGCGGGTCCTCGGTGCCCGAGATGGCGCGCATCCTCGCGTGCACCTCGCGCATGAACTCGTGGAAGTGCACGCGGCGCTTGCGGCGGTGGCGGCTCACCTTGTAGAAGGCGTCCATCATGAGCGACTTGCCCCGCCCCACCCCGCCCCAGATGTACATGCCGCGCGGCGGCCGGCGCCCGGCGCCCAGGTTCGTCACCAGGCGGTTGATTCTCCCCGCCCGGTAGCGCCGGTAGTCCTCCAGCTCGCCGAAGAGCCGCTCGAGCTCGCCCAGCACCCGCAGCTGGTCGCTGTCGGCCTGGAAGTCGGGGCGCTGCTGGAAGTGCCAGTACCACTCGAGGGGGCCCGAGTACTGGTTGGGGTCCGCGGGCTCGAGTTCCTCGTCGTCCTCGAACTCCGGGATGTCGGCGGCGTCGACCATCCGCAAGCCACGCCGGCTACGAGTTGAGGGAGCGCTTGTCGACCGCCAGCGCGGCCTCGCGCACCACCTCCGAGAGCGTGGGATGGCCGTGGCAGATGCGCGCGATGTCCTCCGAGGAGCCCTTGAACTCCATCACCGTCACCGCCTCCTGGATGAGGTCCGAGGCGTGCGCGTGCACGATGTGCACGCCGAGCACGCGGTCGGTGGCCGCGTCGGCGACGATCTTCACGAAGCCCTGCGACTGGCCCGTGCCCAGCGCGCGGCCGTTGATCGCGAACGGGAACTGCCCCGTGCGCACCGCGAGGCCGTCGGCCTTCGCCTTCTGCTCCGTGAGGCCCACCCACGCCACCTCGGGCGAGGTGTAGATGATCCAGGGGATGCAGTCGTAGTCCACGTGCGGCTTCTGCCCGGCGATGAGCTCGGCCACCATCACGCCCTCGTCCTCGGCCTTGTGCGCGAGCATGGGGCCGCGCACCACGTCGCCGATGGCCCACACGTTGGGAAGGCTCGTGCGGCACTGAGCGTCCACCTCGACGAATCCGCGCTCGTCCACCTTCAGCCCCACCTCGCGGGCGCCCAGGCCCTCGGTGTTGGGCACGCGCCCCACCGAGACCACGAGCTTGTCGCACTCGAGCTTCTGCGCGAGGCCCTTGTCGTCCGTGTACTCGACCACCACGCCGGTCTTGCGGGTGGTGACCTTCTCGATCTTCACCCCCAGCCGGATGGAAAGGCCCTGCCCCTTGGTGAAGACCTTCCACGCCTCCTTCTGCACCGCCTCGTCGCAGGCGCCCAGGAAGTTCGGCAGCGCCTCGAGGATGGTCACCTCCGCCCCCAGCCGGCGCCACACGCTGCCGAGCTCCAGGCCGATGACGCCGGCGCCGATGACGCCCAGGCGCCTGGGCACGGCCGGGAAGGCGAGCGCGCCCTCGTTGTCGCAGACGGTGACGTTGTCCACGGCCGCCTGCGGCAGGTGGCGGGCCTTCGAGCCCGTGGCCACGATGACGTGCCGGGCGTGGACGGTCTCCTTCTTCTCGCCGTTGGCCACCTCGATCGCGTGGCGCTCCCCCGTGGAGACGAAGCGTCCCCAGCCCGCGAGCCAGGTCACCTTGTTCTTCTTCAAGAGGAACTCGATGCCCTTGGTCATCTTCGTGACGATGGCGTCCTTGCGCGCCTGCATGCGCCCCACGTCGATCTTGGCGCCGGCCACGGTGATGCCGTGCTCGTCGAGGTGGTGCGAGACGCGCTCGAACTCCTCCGAGGAGGCGAGCAGCGCCTTCGAGGGGATGCACCCGACGTTCAGGCACGTCCCGCCCAGGGCCATCTCGCCCTTCGGGTTGCGCCAGCCCTCCACGCAGGCGGTCTTGAGCCCGAGCTGGGCGGCGCGGATCGCGGCGATGTAGCCGCCGGGGCCGGCGCCGATGACGACGACGTCGTATTCGTTCGACATGGTGGGGTCTTCGGGTTGGTCGTGCGTGTGGGAGAGGATACCGCCAAATGCCCTGCGCGCCGGCCGCCGGCTAGCGCAGCCAGAAGCGCGCGATGTGCACGCCCAGGCCCGCGCACAGGCCCGCGGCGACGGGGTGGACGTTCTTCAGCAGCAGCGGCGGGTGCTTGAGCAGCCGCAGCAGCCAGAAGGTGAGCGCCACCGCGAGGCCCACCGCGATCGAGACGGCGAAGTGCCGCGGCATCACCATCCCGAGCGACTGCTGGAAGAAGACCGCGAGGA